>NZ_JAIVFR010000187.1 GCF_020829685.1 Nostoc sp. CHAB 5715
TGTTTCCCCTAGTGCGGTTTTACGACGCTTTGCTTCACCCATAATCAGCAACTTAAATTTTACTTAGGTTCTAAATTTATCTTGCCAGGAATCATAGCTATAGAGAGGGGACGAATAGCATTACCTTCATAAAATGTAAATTGAGTGACAAATTACTTTAGGCAGAATTTTCTTCACTAGTGTTAGAAAACAGATTGGGATCGAGATAGTTAATGCGGGCCAAAGGACTTAAAGCTGCGAGAATTTGAGCGCCGTAGCTGCGGTTAACCACACGACTATCAAGTAAAGCAACAATACCTTGACTTTCTCGGACTGGAGCGATCGCTCTTTGTAATTCATTCAAAGCTGTTGGCAACAAATATAAACGAAACCAATCTTGATGCGATCGCTTATAACGAGCTACCCTACCAGCTACTAGCGGATTTTCTAAAGATGGTAAAGGTAAAGTAGCAATTATTAACAGATGGGGTGCTGGCAAGACTTGCTGATGTTCTCGCCAAAATTCCCAACCGCTAATCAAAATACCATTTTCATCTAAACAAGTTTTTTCTACTTGTACCCGCGAACCAAATTCTGAAGCCAGAATTGTTGCAACTTGAGACTTGAGTGGTACATCTCCCACTAAGACAACCGTTAATCCTGGTGCTGTAGCACTTAGACAAACCAGTGTGCGGACTTTGTGAATAAATGCTGCTTGAAATTCTGGCGTGTTAGGTAGGGGCAACTTATAAGGTACATACAGTTGAATTGCTTCTGCTTGATCCGCAGAGAACTTCAGGCAAGTTAAATCTTCCAAACCAAGGCGCTGTCGGAAAAGAGGAGCCTCAGTTTCCGGTTCGATAGCGCTGCCAATTAAAACTACTGGTTGTCGCCGCCATAAGGGTGAGAGGATTTCTCCTAACTCCATTGGCGCATAGTGCAAAGAAAATAAACCTTGTCGATGGGCAATAGTCGCCCAGAAGAGGGCGGGGGGAGCAGGGGGAGATGAGGGAGCAGGGGAGGCAGGGGGGGGAAGATTTTCATCAAGAGTTTGAAATTGTTGCCAGAATTGTTTCCAATTATCTGGGAGGTTGGCTTGATCTAAAGCTAAATAGAGACGGCTTAAAATTTCTATTTCTGGCTGGGAAATTAGATAACACTGATATGGATTGACAGGATGCTGAAAAAGTTCGTGTGTCAGTTGTATCTGTGCTTCACGAATTGCCTCAGCTTGATTTGGGCAAGCCAGCATGAGTTGTTCCCAATCATGGGGTTGAATATCTTGGGTAAGTTGATCGCGCACCCAATCTTCGAGATCATCTACCCCATCAATAATTGTGGGGATGCCTTGGGGAAAGCAGGAGCCACCAGTAAATTGTCCTTTTAACCAGGCTTCTGGCGAGGTTAACAGTAGCCCTTGGAACTGGGCACTAGGCCAAGCATCACCTGTCCTAATCGCTTTGTTGGCTGGTAGCCACTGTTGTAGACGGGGAATTTCCACCCGCAGCAGAAGTTGCTGCACCGCTTCTTGAGCAACAATAATTACTGGGCCATGCCACATCAGGGCTGATGCTACGAAACTAGTACGATATCGCCCTTGATAGCCACAAACCGCCCCTACTTGAATTAGGGCGCTACGTCCCAGGCGCAAGGCGCGTGCTACCAACCGTGCCATCGTCAAATGATGGGGCCAGGAAGGGAACCCCGCCTGCGATCGCAAAAAGTTATGTAATGAAAAATGAACTTCTGCCTCAATCACACGCTTTTAATTCCATACAAAGTGACTTTTACGAACAAAGCCCCATTTCTATTATGTTGTCCTTTGTTATTTGTCATTTGTCATTTGTCCTTTGTCAGTTGTCCTTTGTCCTTTGCTAATGACTAATGACCAATGACTAATGACTAATGACTAATGACCAATGACCAATGACCAATGACTAATCACCAATACCCTGAATTATGCCAACTTACACAGGAATTTCCAGCGAAGCCTTCAGGCATCCACTAGATCGCCAAGCCGAGCAAGCTTTACGAAATTTACCAGGATTTGATTTAATCGCTCGTAAATTTGTGGAATTTATCTACGAACGCCCTCAGTTAGTCTATCTAATGGGTAACACCATCCAAGTCGGGCCGCGTCAATATTCCACTATTTACCAGATGTTTCGGGAATGCGTCCGAGATTTGGACATTTATCCAGAACCGACACTGTTTGTCTTGCAAAATCCCCAAGCAAATAGCTATGCGCTGGGGCAAGAGAATCCTTACATAGTCATAAATACAGGTATATTAGACTTACTAGACGAAGCCGAGATTCGGGCGGTGCTAGCCCATGAACTGGGGCATATTAAATGTGGTCATACTATTTTAATTCAAATGGCGATGTGGGCGATGAGTGCTGCTTCCGCCTTGGGAGAATTGACCTTCGGCATCGGTAATATTGTCACACAAGGCTTGATTTACGCCTTTTTTGAGTGGCGGCGTAAAGCCGAGTTATCGTCAGATCGCGCTGCACTACTAGTGATGGATGACTTGAATCCGGTGATGTCAACGATGATGAAACTCTCTGGCGGTAGTAACAAATATGCCAATGAATGTAGTTTACAAGAGTTTATCAAGCAGTCAGAAAATTATCAGGCACTTGATGAAGATGGACTAAATCAGTTGTATAAATTTTTGCTTTATAATGGCGCTCAGGGTACGCTATTAAGCCATCCTTTCCCAGTGGAACGCTTGCATTACTTACGGGCGTGGGCAATATCCGAAGAATACCAGCAAATTCGCCGAGGAAATTATCAGCGATCGCCTGCTTCCGGATCAGTAAATGTTGCAGCAGAATCTTCCACCAATGAAACAGAAACTTTACGCCGTCAAATTGAAGAATTACAACGGGAAATCGACAGAATGAAAAGGTCTGAGTAGTTTTGAGTGCTGAGTGAAGTTATATATAGTGCGTTAGATTTGCCTAATGCACTATATCTTTTAGCACATACTTTGTCTTAAGTTGCAGTCTCTGTAAAACTACCCCTCATTTATAGCAAAGTGCTGAGTGCTGTACATGGATAGCGGGGCGTTAAGCCAGTGCTGAGTAAAAACCCAGTTTTTTCAAGCCTTTGAGCAATCAACACTATCCTAACCTATGTGATTAGGGCTATATTCTATTTTTGTGTTTGAGAGCTAAACTTGAGCCTAGTACGCCTAATAGAGCGAGAAGACCACTTGTGGAAGCGGGTTCAGGAATAGACTCAGCAATAGGAAGTTGACGAATTGTAAAGGAACCAGAAGAATTGTTTGCGTTTAAATTATCGCCAACATCAACAGAAAACGTGAAATCCACGGATTCGCCAGGAGCGACAAATCCCCCAGACCATTCAATACCAAAAGAGCCGTCCTGGATAACTTGCGTGAATTTAGACGAGGTAGGCTGAGGGTCAGAGTTTGAACCGTTGAAGTCGAAATCTGGAATTACAGTTCCAGGGGCGACAAGAATTAACTCAGGCGGTGCGAAGTTATCATTAACTCCAAAGCCAATCTTAAAACTAAAGCCGTCCCAAGTAGAGCTAGTATTATTTACAGCAGTTTCGGTAAAGAAATACTCTGTTGTCCCTCCTGAAGGTTCAACGAACAATTGAGTGTCAATCGGCGCGATGACTTGAAAAGTTTTGGGGGTACAAGATAAGCCAGGGAAGTTAAGAATCTGATTCTGGCTTGCAACTGTGCTGTTGTCGTTATTTGGAAATAGCGTATTGACAGGAGTTTGAACTTGTGTACACAAGATATCGCCCTGACCAGGCCCCGTAGGCGGACTTATGCTAGTAATGCTACGAGCCTGTGCCACTCCACCAAAGCATAGATAAAATGCCAAGGTAGTTACAAGGGTTTTAGTTATTTTTTTCATTTTCTGATACTTCTCTGGTTGTTAGGAATTCCTGCAACCAAATTTTACCAGGACTTACGCATTGACAGATTAACAGAAATGAGCAATTAAGTTATGATTTTGTACAAACTTGAATTTGGGTCTGGATTTTCACAAAAATAATTCACTTAAGTTTGCCATTCTAGTTTTTTTGGATTCCCTTAAAGCAGATAATATTTTTTAGCTGAACTACCATCCTCCTGGGGGTGGATAAATTCAAGATTTAAAATTAAGGCTTGAAAATTGCTTAACTATATCTCAGCATTAAATTAGATGTAGGCATTTCTGAATATGGCAATTTACTTGACAAAACGGCTTTCTGTGTTCGCTGCTATTCTAGCTCTTGTCCTTTACATGCCGGGAATTGCCTTAGCTGCACCCGTTCAACTCCATACTACTTCTGGTGTCATTTCCGCCCAAACTACCAAAACTGCTAGCTACTCCACCTCGTCGCAGATTAACCTGACTCCCTTACAACGCCAAGAACTCCAGGCTGTGCGTCAGAGAAGAAACAGGGAAATTGAGGCAGTCTTAAACACATCGCAACGTGCCCAACTTAATCACAATCTCCGGGCTGGTAATAATATCAATCAAGCCCTAGAAAAACTGCATTTGCAACCAGAACAGCAAGATTTTGTAAAGGCGATCGTGCAATTTACTAACTTGAAAATGAAGGCTATTTCATCTAGGCATTCGCTAAAAATAGAACAAAAATAAAGGTTTTACTTGTAAAAGAAAATTTTGAGCCTTTGTCATAGAAGATATCAATCATATTTTCTATGACACAATACGCTTGGGTTAGCGTCAAAAACCTTAAACTGCGTAGGTTGGGGAGCCACTGCGTTGGGCGGCTCTGCCGACTTGAAGCAAGTGGCGTTTGAGGAACGAAACCCAACATTTTCGCGGGCTTGTTGGGTTTCACTTCCCTACGGGACGCTGTGTTTCGACTTCGCTTAACATAAATTCGCGTTCGTTCAAGCCAACCTACGATTATCCTTAACCCAAGCGTATTGTTCTATAACAGCCTTTTAAATAAAAAGTGCGATCAAGCGATCGCACTTTTTATTTAAAAGTTAAAAGACCGTCATACTCAAATTCTGTTATCTAACTTATGGAAACAGTTGACTAATCTGGATTTCAATTTCTGGAAATGCAATCAAGGATAACGTTGCATCCTCCGGCAAAATAAATTTAAGATTGTAGCCTTCCAAACTCGGTTCGCGGAAAACATAAACCTGACGCTGATTCACATCCAAAATCCAGTAATCAGCAATTCCTGCCTTAGCATATAAAGGTGCTTTCTGTTTGCGATCCGTGTCTAGCGTTGTATCTGCTACCTCAATCAATAAAAAGATTTCATTGGGTGCAGGATGATGATTAATGTACTTTCGCGCATCAATGCGGACAACGGCAATATCTGGTTCAGGTTCCGAATATTGGCTTAACTGAATGGGATCTTGCACCCGAACTAAGGCAATTTCTGCTAGTGATCGCTTAAAATAATCAGATGCACATAGAGTTGTTGCTGCGTGTGAAGGATTTTTGGCACTCATGGGGATAACTTGTCCATCAATCAGTTCCACCCGTTCGTCGGCTGTAATAATACCCGTTTCAAACATCCGGTGATATTCGTTTACAGTCCACAGGCGGACTCTAGTTTGTGTCATTGTGTATTTCCTTTAGCGATGCCTCCGGCGGGCTACGCCTACGCACGCACCCTCAAGGACAAGTATCTTTCACTGCTAACTTTTGTAACATCTATAAATTAATCTTGCCCTATTTTGCAATTTAGAAACAGTTTTGGCACATTTTTGTTTCATATTTGTTTCAAATTCAGCTAAGTCTGATATAATAAAATATTTAGCTATTTTTGTTTCTTTTCCTGATAAGATTTGACTAAAGCAAAAAGCCAGTGCGTCCCGTGGAAAGTTCGGCACTGGCTGTTGCTCCAAACTCAATGGAGACTTATCTATTATGCCCTATCGAGAGAATCTCAATAGGTGGTTAGTTGTGCGTTTGCTTGCCAACATGCAACGAGTTGTTGTGGCTCGTTTCCGAACACAATCGGATGCTGATGGGTATTTGCAGGTTATTAAACGCTTAATCCCGGATGGGAAATTTTTGGTAGTGTTTGATGGCGACACCAAATCTGAAATTTGTAAAGATTGCAGATAATCGCCCTACTTGATTGCAGCATTTATAATTAATCTTGCCCCCTGAAAGTTCGTTACCATGTCGGAAGAAGATATCCGGGCCGCAAGGCTGGAGAAAGTAGAACAACTCAAGCAGCTAGGGACTAATCCCTACGCCTATCGTTGGGAATCTACCCATCATGCAGCGCAGTTGCAAGAAAAGTTTGCCGATTTAGCCAGTGGTGAAGAAGTTGATTTAGAAGTTGCGATCGCTGGACGCATTATGGCGCGTCGCGTTTTTGGTAAACTGGCTTTCTTCACTTTACAAGATGAAACTGGCACAATTCAGCTTTATTTGGATAAAAATCGCATCCAAGAAGGCATGGCAGATATTGATGCTGATGCCTTCAATCACTTAAAACAACTCACAGATGCAGGCGATATCCTGGGAGTTAAAGGTACTATTAAACGGACTGAAAAGGGCGAGTTATCTGTCTACGTTAAACAATATACTATCCTGACTAAATCCCTGTTGCCCCTACCCGACAAGTGGCATGGATTAACGGATGTTGCCAAGCGCTACCGTCAGCGCTACGTTGACTTGATTGTTAACCCGGAAGTGCGGCAGACTTTCCGCCGTCGCGCCCAAATCACTGCCGGGATTCGTCGTTATTTGGAAGAACTAGATTTTCTGGAAATTGAAACGCCAGTTTTGCAAAGTGAGACTGGAGGTGCAGATGCACGTCCATTTATCACCTACCACAACACTTTAGAAATGGAGTTGTATCTGCGAATTGCGACCGAACTCTATCTGAAACGGTTGATTGTGGGTGGTTTTGAAAAGGTGTTTGAAGTAGGGCGAATTTTCCGCAATGAAGGAATTTCGACTCGACACAATCCGGAATTTACGATGATTGAAATTTACCAAGCCTACGCCGATTACAATGATATGATGGCGTTGACTGAGGGGATTATTACCACTGTCGCCCAAGAGGTACTCGGCACATTGCAAATCACTTACCAAGGGGAACCTATAGATTTAACACCACCTTGGCGGCGAGTGACAATGCACGATTTAGTTAAAGAATTTACAGGCTTGGATTTTAATTCGTTCCAAACTTTGGAAGAAGCAAAAACAGCAAGTAAAAATGCTGGGATTCCTGGTGTAGATGAAGCAAAATCAATTGGTAAGTTACTGAATTTAGCTTTTGAAGAGAAGGTAGAAGCTAATTTAATTCAACCTACCTTTGTAATTGATTACCCAGTAGAAATTTCGCCTCTAGCAAAACCTCACCGTTCTCAAGCTGGCTTGGTGGAAAGATTTGAGTTATTTATCGTAGGACGAGAAACTGGCAACAGCTTCTCAGAACTTACCGATCCTATCGATCAAAGAGAACGCCTAGAAGCCCAAGCCCAAAGAAAAGCTGCTGGCGACTTAGAAGCCCAAGGTGTAGATGAAGACTTTTTGACAGCTTTAGAATACGGTATGCCGCCTACGGGTGGTTTAGGGATTGGGATTGATCGGTTGGTAATGTTATTAACTGATTGTGCCAGTATTCGGGATGCGATCGCCTTCCCCCTACTCAAGCCCGAAGGCAGCGTTATTAAGCAATTTACCTATGAGCCAAAAACTCAAACACTAACTATTGAATTTGATAGTGGAAGTGTTTACGAGTATTTCAAAGTACCTCCCAGTGTCAAGGAAGACTTAGACAATGCACCGTCTAAAGGTCAATACTTTAACAAGTTTATTAAAGGGAAATTTAAGTTTGAACAGTTGAGCTAGTAAGTACTATTCACTATTCAACAGTCGGGTGCGTTAGGCAAAGCCATAGCGCACCATTTTTATTTACCTAAGTTGCACTCACTTATTTCTATATGATATTCTTTTAAAGGAATAATATAATTGACATTCTTTATACGGAACTAGTGATGAAATTGATGAAATTGATCTGTTGGATTTAGCTGAGGAAGTGCTGGATAAATTAACAAAAATATTGGAATTATTGTTATAAGTTTTATTTTTGTGTACAGAGAAAAACCATTTATATTAACTAACTATCGGCAAATTAATCATGATAGAAGAAGTTATAGATTTATTATTGGAAATATTGGTAAAAACCTCACATAGTTCTGCTGATAAGAAGATAGTTTATCCTTTACTGCAAGATAATTTAGACAAACTAAATATAGGAATCGTATTTGATTTTTGAAATTATTTACGTAGGCGGGGAGTGGGGAGTAGGGAGTAGGGAATAAGGAATTAGGCTTTTCGAGTTGTACCGAGCTTTTTCAGAAATCAAATATTAGTCCTATATGTATAAATCCTTGCTAGCAAAATTAAAACCGCAATCATAATTTATTAGTACTTATAGAATTACATAATGAGTTGATGTAATATAAGCATATTTTCTATATTTCAATACAGTTCAGTTAAGCAAAGCGCAACCCAACAAAGCCACGAAAATGTTGGGTTTCGGTCCTCAAACGCCACTTGCTTCTCCCAAGGGGAGACGCTGCGCGAACAAGTCGGGAAACGCAAGGGCGCAGGGCTGCCCCAACCTACGCAGTTTAAGGTTTTTGGCGTTAAACCAAGCGTATTGTTCTATATTCTAGGTTGTAATTTTTTATAAAAATTCTTGTTTACAATATCCCAGAGAATATCTTATTAATATCTCTTGACATGAGATATTTTAGTGATTATTATGTCAATCAATCCGGATTTGATTAACTTTTTCGGAAAATCTCTGTAAATAAATCCAACACTATCTTCACAGCACTACATGAAACTACGCTGGTTTTTACTAAGCCTTATAAGTATTCTTTTACTATCGTCCCCAGTAAAAGCGAATCCTAATACGAATCAAATTGGCAACGTAAATGACTGGAGTGCAAATCAATCTAATTTACAACTACCAAAACTTAAATTTATTCCTCCGGTTCCTCTAAGCGATCCTGTCAACCCAATAAATGCTTCTAAATTCACTGGTGTAGTTCCTCTAGGACGCGAGATATTAGAACTAAAAACTCCTATTAAAGCATTAATGGCTCGCTATAGATTCCTCACTCCCGGAATCTTTTTTATGAACTTAGAAACAGGGGATTATTTTAGTTTTAATGGTGATAAAGCTTTTTCAGCCGCTAGCACAATTAAGTATCCGATTTTGATTGCTTTATTTCAGGAAGTAGATGCAGGGAGAATCAAACTAGGCGAAACTTTGGTGATGCGACGGAAACATGTCACTGGCGGTTCTGGAAATATGCAGTATCAACGAGTGGGAACTAAGGTTAGTCTCTTGCAAACTGCAACCAAGATGATGACTATTAGCGATAATACTGCTACAAATATGATTATCGACCGCTTAGGCGGTGTATCTAAATTAAATCAAAAGTTT
>NZ_JAIVFR010000188.1 GCF_020829685.1 Nostoc sp. CHAB 5715
TATGTGGCGGTGGTAGTCGCAATCTCTATTTGAAACGTCGATTAGAGTTGTTGTTGCCATCAATACCAGTCTTGACTACAGATGAAGTTGGTTTGAGTGCAGATTTTAAAGAAGCGATCGCCTTTGCAGTTTTAGCCTACTGGCGACTTTTGGGTATTCCTGGCAACCTACCGACTGCGACTGGGGCACCTCTTGAAGTGCTTTTGGGAGAAATTTACCAAAGTCAGTACTCTGTGCTGAGACAGGAACATTAAAAATTCAAAACTTGTACTGAGCGTAGCCGAAGTATTCAAAACTTGTACTGAGCGTAGCCGAAGTATTCAAAACTTGTACTGAGCGTAGCCGAAGTATTCAAAATTAAAGAGAGTTTCAGACGGAAACTTCGCGTAGCCGAAGTACGGGGATTTAAACCACGATGGTTCCTGAGCGAAGTCGTTCGCGTAGCGTCCCGCAGGGAAGGACTGAAACTGAACTACGTGTTGACGTTGCGGGTCTTAAACCCTTTAATTTACGATAAACAAGATAAAAAATTTCTTCATTCAGCACTGGCTCAACGCGCCGCTATCGCTAACGCAACTTAGCACTGCTATAACTGTAGTCTTGGCGGCACTCGATCAAGACAGGGAATATAAAAGGTGGCTCATACTTTTTTATTGGAACCAGGACGCTGGACAATGCAAGGAAATTGGTTGGAACGTAATGGTATGCCAATCAGTGTCAAGGGTATGACCTTGGTAGCTTGGAATCGAGATAACTGGTTCACTATGGCTACAAAACTAATATTTCCTGGTAGCGATCGCTCCGAAATCTCTCTGCAATACAAGGGGCGGCTGCATGAGGGAGAGCGTCAGTATACTTTTTTACTCCAGCATAATATTTTGGGGCAGATTGAGGGTGAAGGCTGGATTGGTTTAGATACTATTGTGCAGCGTTATTGGGTAATAGGCGATCGTCAGCGTCGTAGTGGCTTTGAAACCCTGCACCGAATTTCGGAAGATAGATATTACCTCAGTAGTGGCATCTTGGCTGGTCATTTTTTAACTAACACAATGGAAGCTAGCCTAGAGCGTCAGTCAACCTAAAGGTAGCGCTACTATCTGTCTAGGCTGGAAGCCTGCCGCTCAAACAATGCCAATGCACTGCTTCTTCAACACCCAATGTCTCATGCTTGATTTTAAGGAGTCATCGTTTATTCTCACTGACCTACTGAGTTGTATACTAAATAAGAAATTATCAAATTATCGTTAGACTTTTAGTATTTTTACCGAACCGTGTAGTCTGGAGTCCAGTTTCATGAATCCTAAAGTCTCTGTCATTATCCCTGCTTACAATACTGAAGCTTATCTTGCCAAGGCAATAGAGTCAGTCTTAGAGCAAACGCTCACAGATATTGAAGTTATCATAGTTGATGATGCTTCAACTGATAAAACTGTAGAAGTCGCTAAAAGTTTTACTGACCCACGTCTCAAAGTAATAGTTAATCAACAAAACCTTGGGGCTGCTGCTGCGCGTAATCGTGCCCTGAAAGCAGCCCAAGGAGAATGGATTGCTGTGCTTGACTCAGATGATTGGTATGCTCCTGAAAGATTGTCCAAGCTTGTGTCTCTGGCAAACGAAAGAAGTGCAGACATGATTGCTGACGATCTTTATTTAATCAACGATGGCGAAACATCTCCTTGGAGCACATTGATTCAAGAAAGTGAAGAACGTATAGATAAAATTCTCCAAATTGATATCGTTTATTTTGTAGAAACTGATGTCTATGGACAACCAGGGTTGCATCTTGGTCTAAGCAAGCCTCTATTCAAACGAGAATTTCTGGTTAAGCACGGCATCGAGTACGATGATGCTATTAGGATGGGTCAAGATTTTTGGATTGATATGAAATGCTTAATCAAAGGAGCTCGTTTTTTCCTTGAGCCAAAACCCTATTATTTCTACCGCGCACGCCCCGGATCTCTTGTACATAAAAGCCAATTGTCACGTCTAAATCAATATTTGAATGCTAGTAATTCTTTCATGCAACAAGAAGTTGTGAAAAAAAATCCAGCTTTAATGCGTGCTATGTCTTATAATAATTCAATCTATAAAAAACATCTAGCTTACCTTAAAGTTGTAGAGCCTCTCAAGGAAGGGAAATGGTTAAAAGCATTGGCAGAAATGGGTAAAAATCCGTATTTCTTTTATGATTTTATCTCCCGATTGAACAATATTATCGAACGCCGAATTCAATACTATGTGATGGGTAATAAATCAGTTTTTGACATTTCTTATAACATACAGAGAGAACGAAAAACTACCAATTAGTACTATAGGACTCCTATTTGATTTTTGAAAAAACTCAGTACAACTCGAAAGTAGACGCGATTAATCGCGTCTCTATCGCGTCTCTACTGATTCCCTACTCCCGTTCGACTACGCCCTTCTCTACGAGAGGCTGCGCCAACGGCTACGCTCAGGACAAGCTCACGGCAAGCCTACTCCAGCCTATCGCGCTTGCGCTGGGCTTCTCTGCGAGACGCTTCTCTTTGCAGAGAGGCTTCGCCAACGCGAACGCGCACCACGCAAAGAAGTTCAGAAATCAAATCGGATTGCTATAAGCTAGAGCATTATTTACGAGGCTTGAGGGCTTGGATCTGATAAAATCTGCCCAGCACGGCTTCATGTCGTCCCCTCAGACTTTATTGATATTCAAAACTTTGCACTCATTACTGAGTTCTTAGAACTCTGTGGTGAGTGTGGTGCTACCTAATTAAAGTTTTTGGCAGATCCTAGAGTTATCTATTTAGCCAAAATTGGGCAAACTAAAATTACACCACAATGAAAGTGCAAAATGGTACAAAGCGTCATTATAAATCTACCCTTTCTGCTTGTTTGATCTGACATGTTGCACCAGTTGTAATAACCGCCTCGGTTGCAAACGGCTAGATCATACTTTCAATTTTCTAAAAGAGGACTGAAAAAGCTAGTACAGCAAGCGCAAAAATCAATATACCATTTCAAATGGCGCAAGAAGCTCGGAATACAATTATGCGTGAATGCGTGAATGCGTGACTTCCGCCTTGCGGTATGAGCCTAGAAAGTCATTTATAGGCGCAATAATCAGATATCAGTTTGAATGCACTTTTCCTCCTAAACACTTACAACCTGCTTTTGGATTCAAATTCTCTATGTCAGACCCTAACATTGGTCGCTTACTCAGCAAACGCTACCAACTCCAGGAGTTAATCGGTACTGGAGCAATGGGTCGGGTTTATCGTGCTAAAGATACTTTGTTGGGAGGTGTACCTGTTGCGGTTAAGTTTCTGGCGCTATCAATCCAAAATGAAAAGATGCGATTGCAAGACCGCTTTGAGCGAGAAGCAAAAACCTGTGCTTTACTAGGGCAAAAAAGCATTCACATTGTCCGAGTCATGGACTATGGCGTAGATGACAATAACACCCCGTTCTACGTCATGGAATACCTACAAGGACAAAGCCTGAACAATATTATTCACAAGCTAGGACTGCCTTTACCAAGATTTTTAAGTATGGCGCGTCAACTCAGCCTGGGGTTACAGTGCGCTCATGATGGCATCCCAGTTGAGGGCCATATTTGCCCAATTATCCACCGCGATGTCAAGCCAAGCAATATGCTGGTGATTCAAGATCCCAGTTTTGGAGAATTGGTCAAGGTTCTAGATTTTGGTATTGCTAAATTATTACAGTCAGATGGCGATCATACAAAATTCTATTTGGGGACATTGGCTTATTCTTCTCCCGAACAGATGGAGGGTAAGGAATTAGACAATCGTTCTGATATTTATAGTTTGGGCGTCATGATGTTTGAGATGCTCACAGGCAAAATGCCACTGGTGCCACCAATTCACTCTTTTGGAGCATGGTATAAAACACATCACTATCAAAAACCACGTTCTTTTGCTGTGATTGCGCCCGGATTAGAATTATCAAAGGAAATCGAAAATTTGGTGATGAGTTGTCTAGCTAAATTACCACGCGATCGCCCCCAAAGTATCACTGAAATCCTTAAGGTTTTAGCATCTCTGGAAAAGCCTGAGTATACACGCAAAATTAAGCAAGACAGCCAGGCGCTAGTTCCTGCTACTACAGTGAGGAATGAGCTAGAACAAAAGATAAAAGGCGATTCGCGGGTATCCTCGTCAAACGATGAAATCGCTCGTGCCATTTCCTGGCCCCAAAATAAACCAGTTGCCGATATTGTGTTTCCCCAGCCCATTAATAGCAATGGGGAGCTTTTACCAGCTCTGTGGGTGATGCTACCGCAAGAGGAAATTCAAAAGCGCTTACTCTGTACTCGCTATAACCAATTTCTTTTTATCTCTATTCCCCATCCCATGCTGCTATGGATTACTGTCATCTACAACCGCAAACATAGCGCTAAATGGTTACCTTACTACCTTGATCTCAAAACCAGTCTTGGTCAAGAAATTGCCCGGTTACTACAGCACACAGGTTACTATCGTCTGTTGTTCTTTGCACGAGAAACACCAAATCGCTGTACCCATATCTTACATTCCAGCATCGCTTCTGCCCAGCGCCAACGACTGCAAGAGTGGCTCGCAATGAGCAACACATTGATGTCTCCTACCGACCCGCAAATTAGTAAAAGCTTACTCAAAAGTGAGTATGAAAAGATTAAGCCTCAAATTCTCGCAAAACTGGAAAGTATTGATACAGATTCTCCATACGATCTTTCCAGCTAGGAATAATTTCTTTATGTTACATGTCTTATATGTAACTAAGGGGTGGTTTCTGGATGAATGTAAACTTTTATAAACAAAATATATATAAAGATGTAAGTTCTAGTTATATGTATAAAGAGTGAAAAAACTAGCTGCTAAATCAGGGCTATTTCAATTCTCTCTCAATCTTTCTGTGTATATATTCCGGTAGATTGTAAATTTACGCAGGTTAAATTCCACACTAGACGAACCAAAAGGAAGTCTGTCTAAAGCCAAAAGTAGATTTGTACTACAAAATTAAAGTAAGTTTAGACTCTAGCAGATATATCGTCGAAAAGTTTAGTCCTTGTTAGTTTTTTGAATTTAATTTTTGTCCAACCTTTGCAGAATTGGTTATCGAAGTTGACGCCCCGACATCCCCAGCTCTTTTCCTCCTTGGAACCAAGCAAGAGAAGGAGGTCGCCCACTGCGACAGTAGAACGACTCTATGCCATAGTGGAACCGGAATCTAAGCCCCACTGGTGCTTAAGAAGCTCTTGATAAGTTGCCTCGCGCACGACCATTTGCTCATAGAGCTTTACTAAAAAGTCTTTAGCTTGATCGTGGCTCATATTTTGTACCTGAGTAGCAAATGAGCAAATACTGAATTGCTGTTCTAAGGATAGTTTCATTGGTTGGTTCATAATTAACTCCGAAAAAACAACGAGTAAAGGTGATATCGTTTACAGAAGTCCAAATGGGATAATATTTGGACTGATATCTGTCCAACATTTGTTCTTCCGTATTACGAAAGATAACAATTGTTTGACACATTGCCCACATCCGAAGTGTGGACTTTTTCTGCTCTGATATCTTGCACCTAATCCTAGTGATATACTACCCAAGTCAGCCAAGCCATATTCCGGAAAATATTCTCTGTTTGGTCTTGGATAGGTATAACTGCCTATTAACTCCTTTTTGCTTTGCATAACTCTCCTTTGAGGAGATGAGCAAATTTTGTCCCGAATCCTACATATCCTTGTTTGAGAAAAACTAAGATGCTGTCTCCCTCCAAGATGGAGGAAGCTTCGGAGGGTTGGGACTTTCAGGAGGTTGGAGAATGGATGGTAATAAGCGTGAATTATAGTCCTTTTACCTTATTACGTGCAAGATGTAAATCTACCAATTTATGCAAATTTAGCCTCTTTTAGGTTACATTGGAGGCTAAAAATATTTGTATCAAATTGTAAAAAGTAAAAATGCTCATGCTGAACAAATTGCTGAGTATATCTACCGGATTTGTCATTTGTCCTTTGTCCTTTGTCCTTTGTCCCTTGTCCAATAGCTAGTAACTCTTGACCAATGACTAATGACTAATGACTAATGACTAATGACCAATGACTAATGACCAATGACTAATGACTATTTTCTTCGAGTGAGACGATGACAACTGTTATGTTATCGTGCCCTCCGTGGTCTTTGGCAGCCTCAACTAGAGAGATGGCGGCTTTATCAAGCCAAGGAGTGTTTTGGAGGCAGCTAGCAATCTTCTGTTCGACAAGTTCTTCTGTGAGACCATCACTACATAACAGCAAGCGATCGCCAGCTTTGACATCTAGTGGTTGCACATCAATATGATGCAAGTCTTCACGCCCCAAACAGCGCGATAATACATGACGAAAAGGATGCGATCGGGCTTCATCTAAGGTGATGTCACCGATTTTGATTGCCCGTGCTACCCAAGTGTGGTCTTCTGTTACTTGTTGTAATTGCGATTCTCGAAAGCGATACAGCCGCGAATCGCCAACATGAGCGCACCAGGGCGTCTCTGGGGCGCGAAAAATTACTGCTACAACCGTTGTACCCATGTCGGCGCGTTCGGGATGATTTTGCTGATCGTGCAAAATCGCTTCATTAGCACCCCACAAAGCTTGCTCTAGCAATTCATGGGAAGATTTTGAAGATTCCCAATTTGCCAGCAAATACGCCTGAATTTCTCCGGTGGCAATGCGGCTTGCTTCCTCACCTCCGGCATGACCACCCATACCATCGGCTACAACGAAAAACCGCCCCTCTGGGTCGATAAAGTAAGCATCCTGATTATTAGAACGAATAAGTCCCGGATCGCTAAAACCCGTGAAATTAAGTTTCATAAATTATTTGCAACAATTAATACATACGATCGTAACGGTCAAGGCGTAAAAGTAGTCTGATCAGGATCACTGAAAGCCCTGCTGCAATTAAACCAGGCGCTAGTGCCCACCATAGATAATTGGTAACCACTAAGATCGTAGCTGAAAGGGTGAAACCACTGATTAACAGAGCATAGCTTATTGAGAGCTGAATACTGCTCTGTCGGCGCAATAGGCGTTCAGTTTCGATAGACCGAACGCGCAGGCGCATGTCTCCCCGTTCTAGCTTCTCTAAGGTATCTTCTAATCTACGTGGTAGACCAAACGCGGTACTACTTACCTGAGCTGCTTGACGACTTAATTCGTTAATAAAGCTATTCCCCTCAGAACCATTCATATCGGTCATAAGCTGCATTGCATACGGTTTGGCAACTTCCATAAAGTTAAACTCTGGATCTAAACCTTTGCCTACTCCTTCTAGGGTAGAAAAGGCTCGCATCACGAAAGTGAAGGTTGCTGGAAATCTAAATGGCTGATTATAAGCTATTTCGTAAAGGTCGTCACTAATTGCTGCCACTGATTGGTTTTCAAAAGGCTTATCCATGAAATGATCTAGCATGTACTGGACGGAACGCCGGACTGGGCCCATGTCATCGGTTGGGGCGATCGCACCTAAATCTATCAGAGATTGGACAACGCGATCGCCATCTTTTTGGGCAATACCAAACAGTGTTTGCATTAGTCCTTCACGGACGTTGGACTTAATCCGCCCCATCATGCCGAAATCGTAGAATATCAAAGCACCACTTGCACTAATGGCAATATTGCCTGGGTGAGGATCGGCGTGGAAAAAGCCACTATTGAGCAATTGTAGTAAATAGGCTTGAGCGCCTTGACGGGCGATCGCCTTTCGATCTAAACCTGCTGCTTCTAAAGCTTCGTATTGGCTAATTTTAATGCCAGGGAGATATTCTAAAGTCAGTACTCTGGACGTGGCGTAACGCCAGTATACTTTTAGCACGTTCACCCAATCGTAGCCGCGAAAGTTCCGACGAAAAGTATCAGCATTACGACCTTCGTTGAGATAATCAATTTCTTCCCAAAGAATACGACAACATTCTTCATAAATACCTAACCAATCTCTCCCCCGTCCCCACTTGGGATGGTTTTGAAAATAGCGGGTAATTCCCTTAAGAATTTGTAAATCTATTTCAAATAACTTCTTTAGTCCAGGACGTTGCACCTTGACGACAACCGATTCCCCAGTATGCAGCACAGCTTTGTGTACTTGCCCCAAGCTAGCAGCAGCTAAGGGAATAGGTTCAAAATTATGGAATAGTTCAGGAATTTTTTTGCCTAGTTCTTTCTCAATGGTCGCTTCTACTTGCTCATAGCTAAATGCCGGTACTTTGTCTTGTAACTTGGCTAGTTCTTCTACGTATTCACCAGGGAATATATCAGCACGGGTAGAAAACAATTGCCCGACTTTGATGAAGGTTGGCCCTAAATCCAGCAAGGTATTGCGAATCCAAACCGCCTGGGTTTTGCGTCTTACAGCTTGCTTTACCTCAGTTACTCCACCCGCGTAACTCCAAGATTGGTTGTATAGCCAAAGTTTGAACAATAAGGTCAAGACAAAAGACCAAATGTCCACAAAACGCCGTCTGCTTGAGTATTTTTCCCGATTCCAACGGTATGCTTTATCTGAATAACCTTGTTCCATATACTTTGTTTACCGTTGGTTTGCAACCGAATCTTTTGAAAGAAAAGACACTCTGATTCCTAAACTGTTTTTTCTTAAGTGTCATTTGTCCTTTATCCTTTGTCATTTGTCATTTGTACATAATAATTTTTGACCAATACAACTCTAGGAGAGGCTGCGCCAACGGCAAAGCTTAGTACAAGTGACCAATGACCAATGACTAATGACTAATGACTAAAATTTACGCAGAAGTTCTGCGATAATGTTGCAATTCTGTTCGTAACAGGGCAATTTCTGCTCGTAATTCATCAATATCTGCTTGCAAGTCACCTGATTCAGAACTGGCTTGTCCAGTACCTGTGGTAGCTTGACCACCATTAGCAGCTTCTGCTGCCCGATTTGCCCGCTCTAGAACTTCGTCTGTAAACTGGCGTAGCTGCTCTCTAGCTTCCGCATCAAATTTGCCCAGATCGCTCAAAGCATCGGTCAAGGCGACCTCTAAACGCTCATTAACTACTTCAGCTACTGCTCTGCCTACGAAAAAGGCTTGCACAAGGGGGTTACTCATAAATTTTTGTTACGTTGCACCGCAAGAGAATTATAACTTGCCTGTATGCTTTACGGCTTCTGCTGGGGAGTTAGAGATTTATGTGACGCGATGTGAGACTTCAGCCCTGGCGAATAGAAGATACTGTTGGTCGATTTACTTTCTTGTTAAACCCGCCATCCCTAAAATCCTGGTTTTGCGTTGCTTTCCCGCCCTGCAATAAATTGCGGGCTAATAGCTAAAGTGCGTTGAAACGCACTGAAATTAAGATGGATTGGGGCTGATGGGTTAGACCCCCTATCAATTCGCCAACAGTCTCATGCATGGTGGTAGGGGTATAGGGGTA
>NZ_JAIVFR010000189.1 GCF_020829685.1 Nostoc sp. CHAB 5715
AAATTTCTACAAATCAATGCTTTCAGCCGGATTTCTTTACAAAACTTTACAACGTGTCCCATTTTACACGTATTTCGTCATGACCCCTTCATGGGGTTCAAGCTTGGTCATCGGTCGAACTTGGCGTTCACTAGTTGGCAAAATGTGATCAATTTGTTATATTCACCACAACGTCCACAACGTTTATCAGGCAAGCCTTTGACGTTGTGTGTAGTTTACACAACGTTTTCCTAGTCATGCTGATTCTGGAGTTGTAAATAATCTAAAGTCCATCCACGTTCAAGCATATTTTCAAAGGATATGGCTTGACCATTCGGCTCATAAACGATAATGCCTTCTTCTGTTTTTTGGCTAGCGATAACAAGACCAGATGCCTTTGCTAGTTTGTACCACTCAGAGAAAGTGGCTTCTAGCTGGTTAGCTTCTCTTTCTTCGTCTAACTGCGATCGCGAATCTCTTGCTTGGTTAATTCGGGAATCTCAACAGCATCTCCTGAACTCGCTTCAGTAGCCGCTTGGGAATACACTTCGACGACTTCACGCCTGGGATCGCCTTCGCTCCAAAACTCGTAGTGATAGTACGCCTGCTGGTAATCCCTGCCATTATTAGTAATCGTGCGCCAATGAATACTACCGCTTCCTTCCCCCTTGTTTCGCCGCATTTTACTAGGGGATATCTCATTACTAGGGTTAATCTCAGGTACTTGGTCTTTACTAGGGTTTATTTGCTTATCTCCTAGTAATTCACTATTACTAGGGTTAATCTGCTTATCCCCTAGTAATTTACTAAAGCTTACCGCAACACCAACAATCGCAATATCTCCACAATTGGGCGTTTTGCGGCTTCTGCTTCCTGAACATAACCTATTAAATAGGTACTAAGGAGCCGATGAGTACCTATTTAATAGGTACTGTACCTATTTCTTCTGCCAACGCGCATCTGGCCTATGCCCTAAACATTTAAGCCGCTCCTCAGTCGGTTGTAGCTAGTCCCACAACACTATCAACACATTCGCTTCCTCCTGCAATCTGTCGCACCAACAATTGTTTTGCTTCGTTAACTGAACCGTGCCACAGTTCGTGTACAGCTTGATGCAACCCAGGGTGGGCATTAGCCGCAATGACCGGAGGTAGCACCAATGGCTAATTCTACAAACAGTTTTGACCGTAGAGCCAATCATTTGCTGCGTTCGATTCGGCTTTGCGGCGGTTGTGTTCCATTACATCGGCTGCAATTGCAATTCTCCGATTCAGTCATTCAAACACTGCTGGATAAAGAACTGGTGCAAGTGCAGAACACGGGACGCGGCTTTTTGTTGGAAATTGCCGAGGATTTTTAACTCTTAATCGAAGAGGAACCAATTATGAAACTTTACGCAAAGACCATTCCACAGACTTTACCCAATTGGGCAACCATCGTTACAAAGAGTGCAGATTTGATTGAAGTTGAAATCAACGATGAACACCCAGATTTTCAATCCCTGCTTGAAGATTGAATCTCTCAGCGCTCGGATTGTACAAGAACATTCTTCTACTAAATCTCCATAAACATAGGAGGTAATCAAATGCATACAAAATGGACTGATGAAGAACTAGCAATAATTGAAGCTAAAGCTGAACTTTATACACCTAAACAAATAGCCTCAATCTTAAAAAGACATGGCTATTTCCGCACTCCAATTGCGATTGCAACTAAACTTTGGGCTTTGGGTTATTCTACAAGTCCCTTTCTCGATAACTATAGTAGTGCTGAAATCGCCCGTATTCTGTGTGTGCATTCCACCACCGTTTCTGGCTGGGTACGACGTGGTTGGTTGAAAACTAGTCGCCGTTCTTCTAAGCGTTATCAAGTTCGGAGATGGCATCTCAAAAACTTTTTTGACAATCCCCCACAACATCTGAAAAAGCGTATTGCCTCTATTGACTCCGAAGCCATTAATTACTTATTAGGGAGAAAAGCATGATTGACTACATTAACGCTCTGAAAAAAAGCTGGTATCTTTCTCCACCTTGGGGACAAACAATTCCACCTGTTGCAGTTAATTTACTGGAGAGAGTATACCTTAGAACCACGAGGAGATTTGGTTACTGCTGCGGTATGCAATGGAAACACGAATGTTGGATTTATTCAATTGATTGCCGTAATGAAATACTCCACGCCACACAAAATCAAATCATCGGGACTGGAGAATTGGAAGCCATCAGTGTGCAAAAACCCGCTTTCGTTCTGGGCGAGAGAGTGATGCTATGTACTCACGACAAAGGAACAAAACAACGGCTGATTTTGGGGATTGGGCTTGTGAATAACTCTTGGTTTTACATTGTTGAATTGGTATCGCCAACTTTAGCTTTGCCTCTAACTATATCCAATCGTTTCTCACTAGTTGGTGAGAAAAGTTTGCTGCGCGTGAATGCTTGAGTTTCTTAGATTGCAATTCCTCGAATTCACTGTTTGAACAATAACCAGGGAGTTAATTATGTTGATACACAAATGGCGTGACTCCGATATTAACCAAATGCCAGAAGTTGGGCAGCTAGGCAAATACAGCATACCCAAGGGCTACGTGAATGCAACTCAGATGTGCCATGCAAATAACAAGTCTTGGGGGCATTACAAAGAAAGGAAGTCCACAAAAGCTTACTGGACAGCACTTTCAAACGACATCGGATTCCCGATATCGTCTCTTGTCATCGAAGTAGATGGCTATGGCAGTTCTCAAGGTACTTGGATTCATCCAGAAATCGCAATTGATTTAGCGCAGTGGTTTTCTGTCGAGTTCCGCATCTGGGCTAACAGAACCTTAATGAAAGTGATGATGAGTCAAGAGCCTGTACAGCAGCAATCAATGACTCAAGTTCAGTTACTTGCAGCGATCGCACAACAACTGGCAGAGCAAGAACAGCATTTACTCCAACAACAGCAGCAACAGACCGAAATTTTGCACCGACTAAAAGCCGTTGAAGTTGAGCAAGACAGAGTAAATACCCCATGTGGACATAAATACAGTGTTGTTGGATTCGCCAATCTTCAAGGTTTAGAAATATCTGTAAAAGAAGCCGGTACTAAAGGTAGAAAGGCAAGTGCTTTGTGCCGAAAACAAGGAATAGAAATAGAACGCATCCATGACCCACGCTTTGGAAAAGTCGGTTTGTATCCAGAAAGCGTCTTGATTGAGGTTTTCTCTACAGGTCAAAACTAACAGCAACTCCTTCAGTACACGTTCTTTAGTTGGAGAAAATACTATGCAACAACTCAATTTATTCGCTGAATCAGTCCCAGTTTTACCTATCGCCTACTACCCCGATTTCTTAAGCCTTGAACAAGCAAACGAACTTTACCAACACTGTCTACAACTGGAGTGGCAGCAAAATCAAATCAGGATCGCGGGTAAAACAATGCCCGTCCCCCGCCTCGAATGTATTTACGGGGACTACGGATGTGATTACCTTTACTCAAAGTGCGTGTTTTTGAAACCCCTGACTTGGACAGAAAAACTCGCTTACTTGCGGGACAGAATCACTGCGCTAACTGGCTACAAGTACCGTATTGTCATTGGTAATCAGTACCGCAGTGGCCAGGATTCAATCGGCTGGCATTCCGACAATGAACCATTGATGGGATTTAACCCAGCGATCGCTTCCATCAGCCTGGGTTCATGTCGCAAATTCCAAATCAAACCGAGAAATGGCAGACCAACGGATTTCTGGCTGGAACACGGCAGTTTACTTGTGATGCACCCCGGTTGTCAGTCTACACATCTGCATCAAGTCCCCAAAACCAACAAAGTGGTTAGCACCCGTATTAATCTCACATTCCGACCACACACGGGAGGGGGGAGATAAGGGCAAGGGGAAAGGATAAGAGGGAATAAGAGATTTCTTCCTTTTTCCTTTCCCCTTTAACCAAGCTAAAAGCTTTTCAAAGCGGTATGAAGCCATACCACTTGCTTTGCACTGCGTCAAAATACTGGAGAAGATATGAACATCATTGATACACATCAAACAAATAATCAGCTAGCTCCTAACCACTGGCATGAATGGGTAGTCAATTCCGCCGTTGACCCCAAACTCACTGCACTAAATGTCCGCTCTCTGTGTGGTTCGGAAGTATACGAGTACCTTTTATACGCTCTCCCACAAACTGCCAGACGAAACGATGGGCGACTGCGCGATGGCTACTTGAAAAGATATGCCCATGTAGAGTCGGGCGCATGGTGGGTTAGTGGACTCGACCCCCGAAACTCTTGGCTACCGATGGACTGGGGACGGATGAAACCTGATTGTCCTCGCCTGGAATGGGATAAGGCAACCCAAGAGCAAACCCAAAAGCCAGTTAAATATGAATCGCCACCCAAAACTCCCAACCGTGTCACATATCTAAGAGTACCGTTACACATCTGGCGGTTGATATCGTTGAGGTATGACGTGCCAATGCCAGAACTAATCACCGTTACCCAAGAAGGTGAAGCTTTAGGATTCTGGGTTTGGGTTATGGCACACCCTGAAATCCCTGTATGCCTTACGGAGGGCGAGAAGAAGGCTGCTTGTCTCCTAACTTTAGGCTTTGTGGCGATCGCACTTCCTGGAATCTGGAACGGTCGAGTCGGCAAGGAAGACTTAGAATACCTGCACCCTGATTTAGTCCCAATGGCACAAAAGGGGCGGAAATTCGTTATCCTTTTCGACTACGAAAGTAAACCCAAAACCAAACAGCAGGTTTTCCAAGCCACACGTCGCACCTGTCAAGTAATTCTCCAGCTTGCCTGCCAATGTGAAGTAGCGCTACTTCCTGGCCCAGAAAAAGGAATTGACGATTGGGTTGTGGCTTTGGGGAAAAAAGCTGATAAAGCCGTCAGCACGATGATTGCTGATGCCTTGAGAATCAGCGAGTTAAACCAAAGATTTTTCGTGAATCGCGCCAGGGGGCTTCGCAAATTCAAACCCAATTGCGTTGTCAATACCCGCTATCTCTCCACAGTCATCCGCTCTCTGCCTCAATCTGGGTTAGTGGGTTTGGCTTCCGACATGGGTACTGGCAAGACCGAAATCTTGGCGATGATGAGATTTGATAACCCCCAACTCAGCTTTTTGAACAACGGGCATCGCGTTACTTTGCTGAAAAATCTCAGTGATCGCTTGCAAACTGCCATGTACTCTGCGATTTCTTGCGGTGACTGGGCTAAAGCAAAAGCACTCAGTATCACTGTAGATTCACTATATAAGATGGCGAATGATTTACAGGCTTACGATATTCTTTTTATTGATGAAGCCTGCCAGTATCTTGCCCACTTGCTCAAATCAAAGACCTGCAAAGAACACCGGGGGGCTATCCTGGAAGTACTGGAGTATCTGGTCTACAATGCCAAGTTGGTAGTGTTGGCAGATGCTCACCTGGATGACCTGACCATTGAGTTTTTCATGCGAATGCGACCGGCTGGTGAAAAACCCTACATCATCAAAAACGAATATCGCTCTGGTGGTCGTCAAGTCTATTGGTATGAAGGTAAAAACAGCAGCGCGATCGTTGCCGAGTTCCACGCTCAGTTGATGTTGGGTAAAAAACTGATGATGGTGAGTGACAGTAAGCGGTTTATCAAAAAGCTAGAACGAGCGCTCAATGATGCAGAGGGGCAGAGGTGCAGGGGTGCAGAGGGGAAAGAAATTATACAACAACTCTCCTCTGCTCCTCCGCTCCCCTGCTCCCCTGCTCTCTTCGATGATAGCGACGAAACACCGGAATCAGCCGAAGACCGCAAGTTACGAGTATGGGCTATTCACTCCGAGAACAGTGGCAGTGAGGAGAATGTCATCTTTATCCGGGAAATTAACGTTGCCATTAAGGATATCGACGCTTTTTTAATTACTCCCAGTCTCGGTACAGGGGTTGACATTTCCAACTATCATTTTGATGCCGTGTTTGGTGTGTTTCATGCTGTTTCACAGTCGGCTACAGAATGCGCCCAGCAATTATGGCGGTATCGTCCCGATGTTCCCATGTACGTTTGGGTAGCTCCCCGTCCTCCCCCCGTATTTCTCACAAGCTTCAGGCGTTTGATGGAGCAGAGGGGCAGAGGGGCAGAGGGGAAAGAACTTGGTATTTGAACTCTCCCCTGCTCCCCTGCTCCCCTGCTCCCCTGCACAAGCGCAGGCTTTGAGGGGTGTGGTGAGAAATCCGGGCTCCCTTTGGTTACGCCGAAACCAATGCCCGTCGCATCAAAGAAAAGATTCTTCAGAAAAACGAGATGACCGCGTTTTTAATTCGCATTAACAGAGAGACAGGGAAGCGAGGGGCAGAGAAGGATTGGGCATTGGATGCTTCTTGCCAAATTGAAGCACAGCGCAATTGGTCGATTAATAATCTACGGGCTGATCTGCGATCGCTATTGGAGGAGATGGGCAATACGATTATTCCTTTGGGCAACGGTGGTGATGAAGGAACTTCCCGGTGGATGAAGGCTCAGGGTATCGCCATCGATGAAGAACATTATCGCTTGGTGGCGAATGCTAAAGATATTGACAGGAGGACTTACAACAGCAGGCAGCATCAGGATTATCTCAAGCCGGAGGAGGTTTTGGAGTGTGAGAAGTTCCGCATTCAGGATACTTACGGCATGAGCGTAACCCCGGAACTGGTTGAGCAAGATGACGGGGGACGCTTAATTAAAAAGATTGTCGCACTTGAAGCGATATTGGCAGCGCCTGGGGAAATGATTATTGATGACCAGGGACGGGAGTGTGTTTCACCACCGACTGTTGTTGTGGAAAGGGATAAATCGGAACGGGAGCGCTTGGCTATTTGCACTGACTGGAGCAACCATTCTACGTCCTGGTTAATGCGCCATCGGCTGGGACTGAGAGCGGTGCTGATGGATCTGATGGCTGGGGTTGAGATTAAAGGGGACGAGGCGATGATTCAGGCTTTGGCTGACTTCTCAAAACGTAATGCATCTCACGTTAAAGGTATTCTCAATCTGACCATCCCGCTATCGGAGTCTCCGATGTGGATTTTGGGGCAGTATCTCTCGCAACTCGGTTTGTCTACTGAGTCGCGGCGACCGATGGAGGACGGACAGAGGGTTCGGTATTATCGGCTAAATACTGAGGATGTCGAGTTTATCCAACAGGTATTGGAGTATCGCCAACGGCAACGGGAAGAGAGGGAAAAGAAACGCCAGGAGGAACAAGAGAGAAATACGGCTTATGCAGCTTGAATTTTGAATTTTGAATTTTGAATTGTTTTGTCAGCCCGGACAAGTTTGCTCAACTGGTGGCAGATGCGCCCGATTGGGTCGAATGGATGGTTTGAGAAAGTGAGGCTTACTATTAACCACTTTACTTGTTAGGTTAAAAATACTACTTGGTTTCACGTCAGATCGCGCCGTACTGGTTGGTGAGACAATTACTGTTGCCTCATAGGTGAGGCGTTTTGTCACGGATGGGGCAGTGGCTTTTGGGCGAACGCGAGTGCTACGAGGTGTACGTCTGTGGTGTGTGATTGTTAAAGTTTGTGCCTCAACCATAACGGCTCCAATCTCGATAATTTCCATCTCATTTCGACCGAATAGTATTGCGACATTAGTGACAACAAATCACTTGATTGCCAATCGTCTAACATGGAACTAGATCCAGAGATAAGGGACTAGTCCAATGGTGCAAACGATCGCAGCAGATAAAGTAACTCTCTACGATCTCGAACTAAAGTTCCGATTACAACAAACAGAAGACCCGTCCTTTTTCTCAGAGTGGCAGGCAGACCTCCCTACACTGACAGAAGCAGAACAGCAACGGTTGCTAAGAGTTCAGGCAATTGTGGCGAACCTGGAGCGGCGATCGGTATTAGAAAATACTGTCAAATTAGCAGTGGTCGCTCCTTTACTTGACTTATCAGGATTGTTCTTACCTCCGTTCTATGTCAGCACCGAAGACTCCATAGAAATTGAAGCCGCTAATGAAAGTATGGTTGTGCGAGGTCGGATCGATATCCTGGTATTACAAGGTCAGCTTTGGGTGCTTGTGATTGAGTCCAAACGAGCCGAGTTTTCACCCAAAGTGGGCATTCCCCAAGTGTTATCTTATATGCTGGCTGCCCCTAATGGCAATTTTCCTCGGTATGGCTTAGTTACCAATGGAACAGATTTTGTATTCTTAAAGCTAATGGTTCAGGAGGTTCCCTGCTATGCCCGATCGCGGCAATTTATTCTGGGGCAAGATAATGATCTGGAGCGCGTATTACAAATCCTCAAGCATCTGGCGGCAATGATCGGGCAAATTGAGACTGGGCAAACCGAGTAAGGCGTTCCCTAACAAATCGTGATGCCCAACCCCAAGCATTAGATGAGGCTGTTGGGGGCTTGTTGGGGCTAAAGCGGAAAATACGGCAGGGGCTTGAAAGTGCGGGTCAGTTCTACCAACAGCTAGTCTCCAGGATTGGCTTTTCTGTTGGGATTGCTGATGGTGAGGCACACTGGAACGCCTATCTAGGACAGTGGCTCCTTTGGGTTAACAATGAATAGCGGGTGTATATCTGTGGTCTGTGATTGGCTGGCGGCGGTGTAGGTCAAAGTAGTTCACTGTTCCATCAAAACTGTTACTGTGAGTCGGTTATTGTACAGTTTCCTCTTTTGGAAGCAAATAATCTCTATTGCCTTGCCCTTGAAAAAAACAATTGTGTGTTCGTTATCTTGTCAGTCGCTTAAAGTGACCGTCGCTTCGCTCCAATTCAAAATTCAAAATTCAAAATTCAAAAATAATTAAATAATTTTTAATTCCGACATTTTGAAATTGCATGAATTTCAGATTTTAGTTTGGATTGGAGCAATTAGTACAAGCTCCTTCATTTATGAATGGAGGATAAGAAAGCGCAGACCATTTGTTTTTTACCCCCGGCTTTATCCTGGTCGTGCTTTTATTTTGAATTGATAATACTTCGGCTACGCCCTTCTCTACGAGAGGCTGCGCCAACGGCTACGCTCAGTACAAGTTTTGAATTTTGAATTGTTAAACAGGGCTTTGCTCGAATAGATAGATAATGTGTATTCAAGATGATTAAGTAAAAATACTTGAGAAAAACTGAATAAACTATGACTTAATATAGTTTATTCACTTCAATGCTAACTATAGGACTAATATTTGATTTCTGAAAAAGCTCGGTACAACTCGAAAAGCCTAATTCCTTATTCCCTACTCCCTACTCCCCACTCCCTTTCTTCCGTAGATAATTTCAAAAATCAAATACGATTCCTATATATAGCAATCCTAAATGAGTCGTGAAAAATATATATAAGGAAACGAACCGCCAAGAACGCCAAGGACGCAAAGAGAAGAAAGAAAAAAGAGATATATAATTTTCACAAATGATTTAGGACTGCTA
>NZ_JAIVFR010000018.1 GCF_020829685.1 Nostoc sp. CHAB 5715
TAAGCAGCAATGACTCCCCAAAGTTTGTCTCCTTGGAGAATGGGGGCAGTTGCAAAGGCTTTTGCCTGAAATTGCTCCAACAAGATTACATGGCAGTCTGTTAATCCGGCTTGGTAAATGTCATTGGCGGTAAATGTCTGGTTGTGAGCGTAACGTCCGCCTTGCGTCTGTTGTAAATAAGTATCAGCGATCGCAGGCTCAACACCAACTAAAGGAGTCCAGCCTTCGGTAAATGATTCAGCAACGAAGTTACCACTCCAATCGTCATTGAAGCTAAAGATGGCAACTCGGTCAGCTTGCAGCAGCTGGCGTATTTCTTGAGTTGTTGTTTTAAAAATGGTTTCAATATCAAGGGGTGAGCGAATTTTATCGACAATCTGAGCAATTACTTGGTCGCGTTGAGCCGCTTGAGCCAATTCTGCGGCTTGCAATTGGACTTCATGGAGATGCTTCGCTTGTTGAATCGCAACGACAAGGTGATCGGCAATTTGACGAATAAACTCAATTTCCGATTCTTTCCAGTCACGAGCCTCACTGCACTGATGAATGCAAAGCAATCCCCACAGTTCCTTTTGGCGCAATAGAGGGACAACGAGGTTAGCCTGTACCTGAAATTTACTCAAAATTGCGGCATGACAATCACTCAGTCCCGCCTTGTAAATATCTGCTACTGCTTGCACTCTACCTTGTTGATAACTCGAAGCAAATTGTTCTCCAAAGCAGTGGTCGTAAACTTTTACTGCTAGTGCTGAGTCCCAGCCAAGTGCAACATCCTCAGAAACAAATTCTCCTTCCCAGTCTTTCTCTTGGTCAAACTGGAAGACTGCTACACGATCAGCATTTAGCAACTGACGCACTTGTGTAACGGTCGTTTGAAAAATTGTTTCTAAGTCAAGAGACTCCCGAATTCGGACAATTACACTCGCCAGAGCCTTTTGTTGGTCTAGTTGCTCTTGAAGTTGAGCGCTTGACAAAAGAAGTTGATTTTCCGTGAAATTTGAATTGGGTTCCATTGCTCTGGATTATGTCGTTTAATGATTTCTTATACCAAACTTCATGGAGTCAAAGAGTGTCAAAAATATGACAAACTGCAAATTTTTACAGTGTTCAGCAATTTCCCAGAAGATGGTTATTGTTATAGTTCCCTTTTCTTTATCTATCCTCATAATGGGTTAAAAAATAATTTTGACTAAGTTAGTGTTGCCGGGACAAATCAGAAAAGCGATCTGACCCCTTTAAGACTTATGGATAAGAGATCCTCCAACCCGCTTAAAAAGTTGGCTGTTGAGATCCACCCCTTTTTTAGGCTTCTTATTACCAACATTTTTTAAATCTTGGGCTTCCTTGCCATCCCGCCTCGGAATAAATTCCGAGGCTAATAGCTAAAGTCCTCTCAAGAGGACTAAGTACAGCATTTCATTAATTCTAGGACTTACGCACGCTCTACGAATTCTTGGCGTTCTTGGCGTCTTGGCGGTTCGATATAGGCATAGCCCGCCGTCGGATGCCCAAAGGGCTGTAGGGCGAAAGCATGTAAAATAAGTATTTTGTCAAAATTTACCTGACAGACTGCAAAATTTCAGGTTAAATGTTTTAAAGTATGCACTCTGCAAGAGTTGTCGGGTAATATTCGTGACACAACAAGACCAAAAACCCTCTCGTTCTTTCGCTGGAATTGCTGGCATTGTTGCCGCAGCCACATTAATTAGTAAAGTCTTCGGTTTAGTGCGGCAGCAAGCGATCGCTGCCGCTTTTGGTGTTGGTGCTGCTGCCACCGCTTATAGTTATGCCTATGTTATCCCTGGCTTTCTATTAATATTACTCGGTGGTGTGAATGGGCCATTACATAGTGCAGTTGTCAGCGTTTTAGCCAAGCGGCGGCGAGAAGAAGCGGCTCCCCTAGTGGAAACCGTGACAACGCTGGTAGCTGGATCGCTGTTGGTGCTGACAGTGGCTCAAGTTTTATTTGCGGATGCGATCGTTGATTTAGTCGGTCATGGTTTGGAAGAGACAACCAGAGCGATCGCAATTCAACAACTTTGCATTATGGCGCCGATGGCTTTATTTTCAGGATTAATTGGTATTGGCTTCGGTACTCTCAATGCAGCCAATCAATATTGGTTACTCTCTATCAGCCCTTTGTTATCTAGCGTTACCGTTATTATCGGCATTGGTTTGATGACTGTGCAAGTAGGCAAGGACATTATCAAGCCAGAATACGCTTTAATCGGTGGTATGGTATTAGCCTGGGGAACCTTGGCAGGGGCAGTTCTCCAATGGCTGGTGCAGCTAATTGTTCAGTGGCGGTTAGGACTAGGTACGTTACGCCTGCGGTTTGATTTTAAATCCCCCGGTGTTCAAGAAGTGATTAGAATCATGACTCCGGCAACAATTTCTTCTGGAATGATGCCAATTAACTTTGCTACTGTGCTTTACTTCGCCAGTCCCATCCCTGGTGCTGCTGCTGGCTTTAACTATGCCAATTTGCTAGTACAAACTCCCTTAGGGATTATTTCTAATATCATTTTGCTGCCTCTATTACCGATATTTGCCAAACTTGCCGAACCAGAAAATTGGGACGATCTCAAATTACGTATTCGTCAGGGACTCCTACTTAGTGCTGTCACCATGCTACCTCTAGGAGCATTGATGGTAGTGCTATCTGTACCCATTGTCCAGGTAATATATGAGCGGGGTGCTTTCAAGCAAGATGCTACGCAGTTAGTTTCCGAGTTGCTAATTGTTTATGGGATTGGGATGTTTGCTTATTTGGGGCGTGATGTCTTAGTGCGGGTATTTTATGCCTTGGGTGATGGGCAGACACCTTTTCGCATCAGTACTTTTAATATCTTTCTGAATGCTGTGCTCGATTGGATTTTAGTTGGGCCTTTTGGTGCTCCCGGTTTGGTGTTAGCGACAGTGGGCGTAAATTGCAGTTCCCTGTTGATGCTCTTATGGTTGCTCGATCGCAAGCTCAATGGTTTACCTTGGCGTGAATGGAGTTTGCCGATTTTGGGTTTGACTGCGGGTAGTGTTGTCGCTGGGGTAGCCAGCTATGGAACTTTAGTTGCTACTCAACAGTTGTTAGGTAAAACGGGTTTACTGGTTCTATTATTGCAGTTGTGTGTATCTGGCTTCGTGGGGATTGCGGTGTTTGCTGCGATCGCTTCATCAATGAAAATACCAGAGGTGAATACTTTTATATCTCGTCTACGTCAGCGCTTTTTGAAAAATTGAATTTGAAGAAGAATTCAGAAGTCAGAATTCAGGAGCGGAGCCGGAGACGCTCCGCCTCCGGTCAGAATCAAGACGCTCGAAGACTCGCTTTCCGCTTCGCTTACAGTCGGGGATTCAGACCCGCGACTTTCTTGTTGACCACTAAATTGAAAATTTGGTGGTCCCAATTTAGGAGGGGTTTGAATCCCCTTCTAAATTGAACCTTCTGCCCTCTGCCTCCTGCCTCCTGCCTTCTTCAATCATCCGCCAGTCGTACAGAATTCATTCTGAATTCTGACTCCTGACTCCTGAATTCTGTTCGATAACTGTTATTTGAAGAAACTTTTGCCGTAAGTTAACGTCACAAGAGTAACCAGAGGGCATCTAAAATTCAAACAACTGACATCTTGCACCATTTTCAATAAACTTAATACAGCTTTGCGTAAAATCGTAACGTTTTTAATGCAAGGAGACGCATTGGCATTGTCAGCCGATGCATTGGCATTGTTAGCCGATGCATTGGCATTGTCAGCCGATGCATTGGCATTGTTAGTCGATGCATTGGCATTGTTAGTCGATGCATTGGCATTGTTAGTCGATGCATTGGCATTGTTAGCCGATGCATTGGCATTGCAGGGTATTGCCAAATTTAATTCGCTACGAATTAATGAAATGCTGTACTTAGGGTAGACACTGCTAGTACAGCACGGCGGAAATAAACCACCCATTCCAAATCGCCAAAAAGTCTGTCCTATAAGCTTTTTGACTTTTGACTTTTGACTTTTGACTTCCGCCTTGCGGTACTAGCCCCTAATCTCCAAGTCGTCAGTCCCAAGTCCCCAAAGTCCTCTCAAAAGGGACGAGATTTGGGTAATATAAAGTAGCTATCTTTTCTGCATGGCACATCCTGAAAGAAAAGCTTTCTTTGTCTTACCCCTTGGAGATATTTCTATGGTGACTTTAAAAATCGCTGTTTATATTGTTGTTGCCTTGTTCGTAACTATCTTCGTCTTCGGATTTTTGTCAAACGATCCAGCCCGTAACCCCGGCCGCCGGGACTTAGAGTAAAACGGCGATAAATCATCCGCGACTTTAGAAGGCGGAAGATACTAAACGCCACGGAAACTTACTAAACTTTCGCCTAGTAAGTTTCCTCCTCAAAGTGGCTTGCTACCGGTAGCAGAAGGCGACAGTCGGAAGGCAAAATGTATATTTAATCCTTCCGTCCGTCATTTGGCTGTTTGTTAGCCCGATTATGCTCAAATATGCTTCATCCAGTTCTGCCGCCTGATCCGCCTTTTATCCTCGAATCTTTACAAGCTGTAAATCCCGCCTCATCTGCTAGTCATACAAATTTTCTTTCAGGTGTAGATACTGGAATACACGAAAAGACAGACAAATCCAAGCAGCCCAAGGATTTGGCCCAGTTGGCAATTGCGGGTGACACCAAGAATGATCCGCCATTGCCAACTGAGATAAACTCAACTCCGAATGACTTGGTAGTTGCCGAAACTCCCTCTGTACCCCATCCACCAGAAACCTTACCACCAGAGATTTCGCCCATCAACAGTTCTGAAACTGCTGCACCTTTGGGGCGATCGCTGCTCGTTGGTTATCCCACACAGGAGGTTAAAACCTCTAATTACCAAGATAAAGAAGACACAAAGACAAGTCCAAGTATCGGCGTTCGGCGCTCGGAACTTCAGCTAAGAGCGGCGTTACGCAAACAAAAGACGCAAAGAGAAGCCACTGCGTTACCAAAAAAAGTTGGAGTGCAAGCTTCTAACCTAGACGTAAAACGTGAACCTTCTCAAAAACTCGGTGAGCGATCGCCAACTCTCAACTCTACTGGAGAAAAACCAACCTTTTTGGATGGTAGCTTCAGCTATAGAGTTTCCCCAAATCCCCAACTTGCCCAATCTTTGCCTCCTCTTCAAATTGTCCCAACTGCTACAAACAGCAACAAGTTAGTCGAATCCAAGGCGGGAATTTTAGCACAGAAGTTAACCCAGCAAAAACAGCAAAGTGATATTACTCCACCACAGTCTTCAGGAAGAGACAATATCTCTGTATCTGCTGCTGATCTTGCACCGAGTTCTCAATCAGTACAAAATTTTATAAAATTCAAGTCTCGTAACCCGAAAAACCAACTCTCAAAGCCCATCACTGTAGGATTCAAGTCCCAAGCCCAACAACAAGCTCAAGCACCAACGTCTACACCAAATGGCAATACCACTAATCAGCTACAAAGTCAACCATCTAGTACAACTGCGCCAGCTAAACCAAGAATTGTAGAAGTCACTTCAGATCGGCAAGAATATGACGAGCAACGGCGAATTATTACAGCTGTTGGTAATGTACTTGTGCGATTTGACGGGGCGGTGGTGGATGCCGATCGCCTGCAAGTCAATTTAGACAACTTGATTGCTGCGGGGTTCGGCAACGTCACTTTAACACGGGGCGATCAGATACTGCGTGGACAACGCTTTACCTATAACTTTGTTCAAGATAGTGGAGTACTGGAAAATGGTAGAGGAGAAATTTACGTACCCTCAGCACAAACAGATTTTGCTTTTTCACCCACGGGTGTAACCACGGGTGTAACTGCTGGTGGAGTTCCAAAACGTCCACCGAGCGATCGCATTAGAGCCAATCAGCCCCTTTCTGGTGTAAGCAGCCCTGGAGGAATTGATGTGGTATTTGGTGGTCAGGCAAACGCTAGCAACATCCCGCCATCGAAGGCAGGGGGTGTAGTCAATCGGCTCAGGTTTGAAGCTGAACACATTGACTTTTATCCGCAAGGCTGGCGAGCAAGGGATGTCCGCATCACCAACGATCCTTTTTCGCCCCCAGAACTAGAGTTGCGTGCAGATACAGTAACTCTGACGCGAGAATCACCCTTGGTAGACCGCATCAGGACACAGAAGCAGCGTTTGGTATTGGATCAAACCGTCTCCTTACCAATTCCGGTGAATGAGCGGACTATTGACCGCCGGGAGCGGGACGTTACACCTGCAATAGTCTCCCCTGGCTATGATGGAGAAGATCGGGGTGGTTTGTATATTGAGCGTGGCTTTCCAGTGATTGATACAGACCAGACAGGCTGGACGATCACGCCCCAGTTGTTAATACAGAGAGCTGTGCAAGAAGGCACGGGTGATTTAGGCGCACTCTTTGGTGTCAAGACAAAGATAAATTCTGTTTTGAATCCACGAGCCGTAATTCAGGGGACTGGGGAGTTAACTAGTTTTGACTTGAACAAGATAGAGGATAATTTGCGGGCGAGGTTAGGATTGCGCCAGGTATTAGGGACTTCCCTTCCCCATCTTTTGAATCTGGAGTATAGCTACCGCGATCGTTTTTACAACGGTACCCTCGGCTTTCAAACCGTCCAGAGCAGTCTTGGCGGCATTATTACCTCTCCTGTGATTCCTTTAGGCAAGAGTGGCATCAACCTCACCTATCAGGGAAGCGCTCGATATATCAATGCCAACACCGATCGCCAAGACTTACTAGAACCAGTGCGGGAAAACGATCGCATCTCACTAGGTCGTTTACAAGCCAGCGCTTCCCTCAGTACTGGGCTATTGCTGTGGCAGGGAAAACCATTACCACCCACTGCCACTGAAGGATTACGATACACGGCTAACCCTGTAGTTCCTTACTTGCGAGCGATCGCTGGACTTACAGGTACTACCAGTTATTACACCAATGGTGATAACCAAAGCACCCTAACTGGTACAATTGGCTTACTAGGGCAAATCGGCCATTTTTCTCGACCTTTTTTCGACTATACCGCCTTTAATATTACTTATTCTCAAGGCTTAAACAACGGATTATCACCCTTTTTGTTTGATCGCTCTGTTGATAACCAAGTGTTGAGCGCTGGGATATCACAGCAAATCTACGGCCCTTTTCGCTTAGGCTTCCAAACATCTGTTAACTTGGATACTGGTAAAGAAACCAGCACCGACTACATTGTGGAATATAGCCGTCGCACCTATGGCATCACCTTACGTTACAATCCGGTGCTAGAGTTAGGCGGCTTCAGTGTCCGAATTAGTGATTTTAACTGGGGTGGCGGCACTGATCCATTTTCGGAAGTTAAGCCAGTAGTAGGCGGCGTAGAACAGGATTATTAGTCAAACAGTTAGCAGTTGTCCTACCCGACATTTGATTCTTTAAGATTTTCTATCTTTTGCCCAGTCTAAGGATTTGGCACGACTCGACAGCTTATAGCACAATTGGTTGATGCCGCACCAGGTATTCTCAGCTTGGCATAGTCGCCGCTTAGTTGAATACGTGACGGTGGTTGGTGTAAAGTTGCACAGCATCTTTGCACTGCGGCTTGGTACTCTCGCCATTGCTTACGGATTGCAATACTGGCGGCATCGTTACCTAAGTCTGAAAATCTTAGCCCAGCCCGAATTAGCCAAGTTTCTACATCAGTTGTTTCACCCAGTATTTCTGGAATGGGATTAATATTTTCCATGAGTAATATCTTTTATACGTATTCAAAATTGGTAATTTTACTTTAAGAAAAATTATTGATAATAGCCAATATCATTTTTTATCAAAATCATCAATAAAAATGATTAAAAAAAGAGAACCTTTTTTTACAAAATGTAACCTCGCACATCTGGTTCACCCAAGTGGCTGAATTCTTTCTCACCCACTTGGGTGTACCAAGTTAATTGTTACAGGAAATAGTTACTATGCTCCATCCCCTATTTCTCAATTTGAACTTTTGCTAGTAGGTCTTTGCCAATTCGGTTTTTGATTACTCGTGCAGGTATGCCTACAGCAACGGAGAAAGGAGGAATATCTCTATTGACAACTGCTCCCGCACCAATAACACTGCCTTTGCCGATAATAACGCCATCTAATACTGTTACTCCATGCCCTAGCCAACAGTCATCCTCAATCACAATTCCCTTGCGAGTAACACCTTGGTATTTAATCGGCTCCATCGGATCGGCAAAATTATGATTATTGGCATATATCCCTGAGTGGGCAGCAATCAAGCAGCGTTTACCAATTTTAATGTCTCCTGGCCCCTCAATACACACGTTGGGAGCAATGAATGTGTCTTCATCAATATGTATACACGTATTTTCCAAACACCCTATATCAACGTTACGCTCAATAGCGACTTTATTTCCTAGATGAATTTTATTATTTTTGTGTCCTCTAGCATCCATCCGCACACCCTTGAAAATATATACTCCACTGCCTATCTCAATACAGCAAGTACCGTTAAATTCAACACCATCTTGAATATAAACTGGGCTGCCTATCTGGGCAAAAATACTACGATATCCCAAATTACGCAACTTCGGCCCCAGAATAAGTGTAGGAATATCCCCTAACACAGTAGTTACTAAAAGTTCTTGCACGCGCTGCAATTTTGAAAAATATTTCTCGTTATGCATGGCTATATATCTCTTCAATCAATGGTTGTTGGGAGTATTGAAAGTTGTTTTGGCTGTATCCTAATCTTCTGCCAACACTAGAAAGATTTGTATTTCTTAATACATGAAAGTGAGTTGGCAGTATTACCGAAATTTACCCATATTTTTAGATGGTTTTCCAATTGAAAAACCAGAGTCTGGCTTTGACTATGTGAGCAATTATTGAACTTAGGTGTGTATAATTACCCAATTTATATGCACAATTGCGTTAAGTCGTTAGAAGCTTTTCTACTATATGTACGTAAAAATTTGGCTTCTTTTTCACTATAACAATTAACAAAACAATTTCAGTGCATTGCAGAGTCAAACCTCAGACTATTAAATTGTCTGATGGGGAAATTTGCTGGTTTAGATAGGCTACTGTTTCGGTTCTCTGGCAAATTTGCAAAGCTTGTTACGCAAATAGGGATAAAGTTGTTTGCCTTGAGGCTAATTTTTCTCAGGCGGTTTTAGTCTTTTGAAACAACTCAGTTCCACAAGCTATTTTGCAACAAAAAATACATTTAACTAGACTATATTCAAAAATTAAATAAAATTTCTGCCTAGCATAACAATGTAATTCTTGTTGAATTTTTAGGGGTATTTTTGCCCAAATAAAACCCAACTAAGGTGGATTATCTCCCACATCAGCCATCACATTGAAGTTAACCATCGGTGCAAACAAGTAAGCGCTTCCCCGACTGCTATGACGGCTTTCTTGCAACGAATTTCTAGAGTATGCTGCTCCAATCATGTTGCACACAGATGATTTACAGACTAACCAATTCATGTTTGTAATTACCTGAATTGGTTTTAATAACAATTGTTTTTAACGATAACACATTTTATTTTTAGTGGAACACTCTTATTAAATAATTTGATTTTCAGGTTGCTTGTTGATCGTAATGGTGAGATGAGTTAACTTTTTTACTAGAGCGATCGCTACTCTGAAATAATTTTATACACTTAGACAAAATTTATTGAAAACGGTAGCTTTAAAAATGCTCTAAGCGATTAATTGCCATTTATATCTATATTTCTACCGTTGCTTGTCCAAATAATTTTATATTTTTGTGTTAACTCAGAATGATATCTACTATACTTATGACACCCTGTTGCTTAAAAAGCTAAAAATTTTCCTCTTCCCTATTGCTTGTATCTAAAAATTTGTAAATCACCCATTCGGGTGAGCCAAGCGGGTGATGCGTGCTTGGCACTAATTATTATAAATTTTATTGAAAGAAAGCTAAAACATAGCTTAGTTTCTAGGAGAAGTCCAGAAAAAATATCAAATGCCCAGATTGAGATATCGGTTTTAACTCACACACTTGGTTCAAATTATGGCTTTAATTAAAGAAATTGTCCAAGAAGCTCTAACTACCGGCTATCTGAGTGTTGTAGCCGAAGATCAACTGCGATCGCAGCTTCAAAGTAATTATGACTCAGAAGACCTAGATGCCTGGATCATTTTACAGCGAACTATTGCGGTGGGTGATGTAAAACTTGAGTCGCGCCGAAAAAAAGCTTCTCTCTCTCCTAAAGCCAAGGACGCTTCATCTAGTATCAAACTTGCTTATCAAATGGCAGCAGAGATTGCTTATGCAGCAGCTGTAGCTTTGTCAATGACAAAAAATACCAAAGATCAGCCTTCACTAGGCGCATAAAATAACACATTACTAAGTTATTTTCTTGGTTTAGTATTAAAAATTTATACCAAGTAGTTAGCGTAGGCGTAGCCCGCACAACTCTTGGAGACGCTGCGCGTAGCTTGCTTCCACGAAGTGGTACGGCATGGTTCATTGGTGTCAACTTAACGTAAAAGTCATGTCCCGCAAGGAACTGAAGTTCCTTGCTAATAGCGGAAGTCATCTGAAGATGACTAAATATAGCCAAAAATTTTTAGTCTACTTCAGTAGACTTTAGCTATGAGCCTTGAACTTTAGTTCGAGGCGGGTGAGGAAGCTTTCAGTTAAGCTACTTTTAGCTTAAGTTGACACGTATGGGCATGGTTAGACTCCCTTCGGCTACGCCCTTCTCTACGAGAGGCTGCGCCAACGGCTACGCTCAGGACAAGCTCAGGACAGGCTCAGGGCAAGCCGCTCACCAGCCGCTCAGTGACCACCGCAGGCATCGCTTTTCCTAGTTAACTGCTTGGTATTATTTTTACACAATCTAATTTTAGGCGATGTCTACGATAGGCTATTGGGCATTGCGTCACCTTAGCTCAGGTATTGCACCTCTCCAATCTTCAGCCAGAGAATTTATTCTCTGGCTGATAGCAAAAGTCCACTTAAGTGGACTAAAATCCATACATCAATAAAGAAAGTTCAGCCCTCTTCAGAGGACTAGCCATAGGTTAGAAACCTATGGCGGTTTTTGAGACTGGTGCAAGATTTGAGTTAAGTTAATTTTAACGGAAGCTCTCACACTGCCTCTAGGCTAAGGCAATTTTATTAAAAAATAATTAAAATTTTAACTCTTCCTTGACGCAGCTATGAGTAATTTTCACCCTCAGCCAAGACCTTAGATTGATCCCCGGAATCAATTCTAAAATAAATATAAATTATTTATTCTTAACTAAATTTTTTTAAGTGATACATGGCACTAAATGATTAAATTTTAATATACCAAGTACATGGCTGAGGGTATGGCATAGAATTAGAAACACCTTGGTGTAAACTTTAGCAACGAGGTTAAAAAAAATTCTCAATGCTTAACAAAGTCATCGCTTTTTCACAAACTACTGTATAAAGAATTGGCAACATTGGTAAAGAGAGTAAACAATAACCATAGCTAAACTTGGAGTTTTGCCAACCTATGCAGCCAATTCGCACATTTAACGTATCCCCTTCACTACCGCCGCGACTCGAACCACTACGGCGGCTAGCTTATAACTTGCACTGGGATTGGAACGTTGACACTAAAGATTTATTCCGTCGCTTAGACTCTGACCTGTGGGAGTCTAGCCATCATAACCCGGTGTTAATGTTAGGTACTATCTCTCAATCGCGGCTTCTGGAAGTTGTCGAAGATGAAGGCTTTCTAGCGCAAATGGATCGAGCTGACCGTCAGTTAGACGATTATTTGCAAGAGCGTACCTGGTATCAGAAACAACGGGAGCATAAACCAAAAGAATGCTACGCCTATTTTTCGGCGGAATTTGGACTTGTAGATTGTTTGCCCGTCTATTCTGGGGGCTTGGGCGTTCTGGCGGGGGATCACCTCAAATCTGCCAGTGACTTGGGGCTACCGCTTGTAGGTGTAGGTTTACTGTATCAGCAAGGCTACTTTGCCCAGTATCTCAATGCCGATGGCTGGCAGCAAGAACGCTACCTGCTCAACGATTTTTACAATATGCCCTTGCATCTAGAGCGCAATCCTGATGGTTCAGAATTGCGGATTGCAGTAGATTATCCAGGACGCAAGGTGTATGCCAGAGTTTGGCGCGTACAGGTAGGAACGGTGCCTCTGTATTTGATGGACACCAACATTGAACCCAACAACACTTACGACGGCGACATCACAGATCAGCTGTACGGTGGCGACATCGATATGCGTATCCACCAGGAAATCATGCTGGGGATCGGTGGTGTGCAAATGCTCAAAGCTTTGGGGCTGAAAGTCACCGCTTACCACATGAATGAAGGCCACGCCGCCTTCTCTGCCCTAGAACGCATCCGCTTGCTGATTCAGGAAGAGGGACTGAATTATGGCCAAGCTAGACAGGTGGTGGCTTCTAGTAATATCTTTACTACCCACACGCCAGTACCGGCAGGGATTGACTTGTTCGCTCCCGATAAAATGCTGTACTACTTGGGATACTATGCAGAGATATTTGGGTTGCCCAAAGAGCAATTTTTAGGACTGGGACGCGAGAATACAGGCGATTTATCTGGGCCTTTCAGTATGGCGGTGCTGGCGCTGAAGATGGCAACATTTTCTAACGGTGTCGCCCAACTGCATGGTGTGGTGTCGCGGCAAATGTTCCAGGGCTTGTGGCAGAATGTGCCAGTAGAAGAAGTGCCGATCGCAGCAATTACCAATGGTGTCCATGCTCGGAGTTGTGTAGCAAAATCTACTCAAGAGTTGTACGATCGCTACCTGGGGCCAAACTGGTCATCAGCACCACCAGATAGCCCATTGTGGGAGCGGATGGACGCTATACCCGATGAAGAATTGTGGCGCAATCACGAACGCTGCCGCTTGGATATGATTTTGTATGTGCGGGAGCATTTGGTCAAGCATTTGCGCGATCGCGGTGCTTCCGCCTCCGAAATTACCCAAGCCCAAGAAGTTTTAGATCCCTACGCTTTCACCATTGGCTTTGCCCGTCGGTTTGCTACCTACAAACGCGCCACCCTCTGGATGCGTGATTTGGATCGGATTAAGCGGCTTTTACTAAGCAATAAAGATCGAAAAGTGCAATTCGTGATTGCTGGTAAGGCACATCCCAAGGATATTCCTGGTAAAGAACTCATCCGCGAGATTAATCACTTTATCCGCGAACAACATTTAGAAAAACAGGTAGTGTTTGTTCCCAATTACGACATTCACATATCCCGGTTGATGGTAGCGGGTTGCGATATCTGGTTAAATACACCGCGTCGTCCACGGGAAGCCTCTGGTACTAGTGGCATGAAAGCGGCAATGAATGGCTTGCCGAATTTAAGTGTACTAGATGGCTGGTGGGATGAAGCTGATTACGTCCGCACAGGCTGGGCAATTGGACATGGAGAGAATTACGACGATCCCAACTACCAAGATGAAGTAGAAGCAAATGCTCTCTATGAGTTGTTAGAAAAGGAAGTTGTACCGTTATTTTACGATCACCGGGATAGTGATGGCTTACCCCGTCCGTGGGTTGCCAAAATGAAGGATGCAATTCGCCTGAATTGTCCCTTCTTTAATACAGCGCGGATGGTAGGAGAATATGCTGGGCGGGCTTATTTCCCGGCTAGCGATCGCTATCATACCTTGACTGTTGATAACTATGCTCCAGCTAAAGAACTAGCTGCTTGGAAAGAAAAACTGAGGGAACACTGGTTCAACATCAAAATCAAAGATATTGACGTATCAGCAGCTTCAGACATTGAGGTTAACCAAACTGTTGCTGTCAAAGCCAAGGTTGACTTAGCAACTTTGACGAATCATGATGTGCAAGTGGAGTTATATCAAGGTGCGATCGATGCCAATGGTGATATTGTCAACGCTGTGCCAGTGGTGATGGATTACCAAGGGGAGGATGGACAGCAATTGAGTATTTACACGGCTAATATTACCTATACCGCTTCTGGTTTGCAAGGTTTGTCTTTGCGTGTATTGCCGAAAAATAAAAACCTGGCTAATCCTTATGAACCAAGGTTAATTGCTTGGGCACAGTAAGAGTAGTGAGTAATTGTTGAATACTCAAGATTAGGCGTTGCTGATTTAAGTTTAGCATCGCCTTTTATTATGGGATGCAGCTATGCCCCAAAATAACTATTGCTAAAATGATAAGGAATTATAAGGGAAATGCGATTTGACTGGGATAATCACAAAAGTCAGCTTCTTAAGCAAAATAGGGGATATTCTTTGGAAGAAATCGCTACTATTTTGGCAGGCGACTATGTAGAACGAATCAAACAAGATGATCCAGAACAATTTATTGCTATTGGATATCTGGGAAACACCCTTTTGTCAGTCATTTATGAAATTCGTTATGATAGTGAAGGGGAATATATTTGGTTAATTACTTATTGGAAAAATACTAAACGGGAGAGAGAAATCTATGAACAATATTTCTATTAAAGAACTTGAGGATAAAATTGAGGACGGAGAGGAAGTAGTTGATCGTTATTTTGACTCCACGACAACCAGAGTCGGAACACCTCGTAAAATGACCTCACGAAGAGAACAAGATATAACAACAAACCTTGAAATTCCTAGTCTGATGCTCAACGAACTGGACAAAATGGCAACCGAACTCAATATTAGTCGTCAAGCTGTAATTAAAATGATGCTAAGACGCGCTCTTGATGAACACTATCTGGCTAAGAACCAGATTAAATCAGAAATTTGATTGCATAGCTTGCTGCCGTAGGCATCGCTTCTTGCGTGTGCTGTTACCCAACCCAAATTCCTCAAATTTCACTCTGTAAACTTCATGTTTTGAGTAGGAAAATCAAGCACTGAGGCCCATCAGGCAAATTGTAAGTTGCTATCATCGGAGTTTGTGGAATTGATGGCTTCTGAATTTTATTGTTACGAGTTTTCATGTTCTTGAGGCCCACATAAAGCGGTATATTCATCATGGGGGAGTAGGGAGTAGGGAGTAGGGAGTAGAAAGTGGAAGAGAAGGATAATAACTAATAACTTCTAATAACTAACTCAGTACTCAACACTCTTTCAAGTCAGTCCATAATCAAAAAATCCCACAACCAAAAATGAAAAAGATTTCTTCCCTACTCCCCACCCCCCACTCCCCACTCCCTTTTCCTCGTTAAAGCAGTGCCAAAAATCATCGCTATTCTCAACGGTAAAGGAGGAGTCGGTAAAACGACCACCGCAGTCAATCTGGCTGCAAACTTTGCGAAGAAAAAAAAGGTACTGCTGATTGACGCAGATATTCAAGGTTCTGCCAGTTGGTGGTTTGGGCGCAGTCAGCAGGGAATGGGATTTGATTTATCTCAAGAAACAGATCCGACACTTTTAGCTAATTTAGGAAAGATAACAGGTTACGATTTAGTAGTGGTGGATACGCCTCCCGCGCTTCGCTCAGAAGCATTAGTGGCGGTAGTTGCGATCGCAAATTATCTAGTTTTGCCTACACCCCCAGCCGCAATGGATTTAGCTATCCTCGTGGAAACAGTTAAGGAAGCCGTCATCCCCGTGGGAACTCCCCATCGGGTACTGCTTACCAAAGTTGATACCCGCAGTATGGGGGAAGCACTAGAAGCAAAAAACACTCTCACTCGATTAGGTATTCCTGCTTGTAATACCTTTATCCGTGCTTATAAAGCTCATGAACGAGCGGCACTTGAGGGTGTAGCGATTAGTCAATGGCGAGGAAGTAATGCACGGGAGGCGGAGTTAGACTACCGCCGTGCAGCTGATGAATTACAGCGTGATTGGAGAAAATAATAATGGGTAGGAAACAAAGTCTCTCTGAGTTACTACAAGAAGAGGCGCAAAAAATTACATCCTCAGAAGGCGAATCTGCGATTGAAATTACAGCAGAAAAAATTGCCGAAGAACAAGCTTCATCAGATGAAGAATCCTCAGCACAAACACCTGAGCCAAATTCTACTAAGCGCACAACTCCAACTAAGGCTGAATTAGAAGCAACTGTCAAAGAGTTGACAGCTAATCTGGAAAAAAGCCATGAAAATGAAACATCTCTTGGGCAAGAAATTGCTGATTTGCAATCAAAATTATCTAAACAACAAACATTAGCATCCGAACATAAATCATTAATACAACAGGTTACAAAAGAACTTGAAGAAACCAAAAAAACAGCACTGCAACTAGCAGAAGCGAATTCCAAGCTTATAGAAGAAATTAATGCTTTAAAACAAACAGCAGAAGATAATTCTAAACTTGCTGTAGCTGTAAAAGAAACTAGTGCTATAAGACCCGTAAAAGAACACTACAATCCACTTAACTACAAAAAATCACATCGGTCATCAGAAAAACTAGCTCAAAATCAACCACAAAATCAACCAAATGAGTATCCTGAGAGTTCTAATGAGATGTGGTTACTTGACTAGTAGAGCTTGGCGCAAATCCAGCTACGATTAACAAGACTTGGGGCAAAATCCCCTTGTTAAACTCCCCTTAATCCCCTCCCCGAGGCATCGGGGAGGGGAGACAAAGCGCAGCTTTGGCTCTTTGGGGTGATTCGGGTTTAATAAATAATCAAGCGGACATGATATAAGTCCTAGTTCTCCTCAAATACATCCAATAAGGTGCAAGAGATGCATCAGATTTCTTGGGTTTCAAATACAATTATCGAAAGTCTAAAATATGCTGTGCGGTAATTTGTAGTTGTTCCAGGTGTGGGAGATGACCACAATCTTGAATCCAAACAAGGGTACTGTGTGGAATTGCTCTTTTAAATCTCATGGCATCTCTAGTACCCAAAATTTTATCGGAATCGCCCCATAAAATTAGCGTCTGTTGCACAATTTATGATACTTTTTTAAATCTAAAAGCACTGTAACCACCACTTTTAGTGAAAGCTATCAAAGCCGTGAATTAATAAAATAGGAGTTCCACCACTTCCTTGCTTGACAAATGTTGTGGTAACTGGGTGATTAATTAAAGGAGTAGCGATCGCAGTTGTTTGAATACTTTGAGCTAGTGCGATCGAGGCAGATTCTGTCAGTTGCCCAACTGGTTTAGGAAGAAAATTCGGAAACATAAATTTCAGTTTATCGTACTAGCTTGCATCCACGCATCGCTGATTTTGTTAAACAACAAAATTATATAAACTACATTCTGAAATATAAATTGTAATATATAAAACATAGACCAGCGAGTATCAAAACATTCTAACTCCCTACTCCTGTACAGACGCGATTAATCGCGTCTCCCCCAAAAATTATGACATCAAAGAAAGTTTAGCAAAATGTCAAAATTTGGACTAAAGCCACGTACAATTAAAATCGCCTATCCCTTAATCCAGGAGCTAATGCCATGCCAATGGCCGTTGGCGTAATTGAAACTTTAGGTTTTCCTAGTGTCTTAGCAGCAGCAGATGCAATGGTCAAAGCTGCCGCAGTCACAATTGTGTATTATGGTCAAGCCGAAAGCGCTCGCTTGTTAGTCGCTGTCCGGGGACACGTTTCTGAAGTAAATAGAGCTGTTGAAGCCGGAATTGCTGCTGGAGAGCAAGTAAAGGTTGGTACAGTAATCACCCACTACATCGTTCCCAATCCCCCCGAAAATGTAGAAACCATATTACCAATCCATTTCACTGAAAAATCAGAACCTTTCCGCATGTTCTAAGCAATTTTGCTATCCAAATCTGTAGCGAAGCTTCGTACAATTAATTTGTAGCCCCCATATCGTTTATCCATACAGGAGATTAATAATGTCATTACAGGCAGTTGGAGCACTTGAAACTAAAGGTTTTCCTGCGGTGCTAGCAGCAGCAGATGCTATGGTAAAAGCTGGTCGAGTTACCCTCGTTGGTTATATCAGAGTGGGTAGCGCTCGTTTTACAGTTAATATTCGTGGGGATGTTTCTGAGGTAAAGACAGCGATGGCTG
>NZ_JAIVFR010000190.1 GCF_020829685.1 Nostoc sp. CHAB 5715
ATGGTCAACTGCTAGCAAGTGCCAGTTACGATGGAAAAATCAGATTGTGCTTCTACTGGTGGCTGTGGGGGAATTATGCCGCCGACTAAGTTGTTAACCATAAGTATCCCTGACTTGACGATATTAATAGCAATTTAACGGACTAAATATATTGAATTACTCCTTCTATGGGCTGAATTTACTTAAAATCTCTCCTGAGATAGAGTACCTAATTAAAATATTTTCTACCATTTAATGCATTGCAAAATCAATCATATTAGACTATTTAAAGTTGTTTTTATGTTAATTGTATTAAATATATTTAAAGTTCTGTTTGTAATATTTAATTATCAAAACAGATTGTAAATAAGATTAAAATATTCAGCTATTAGTACAGGAATTACGTGCATTTTCAATATCTGCGATCGCTAACAGGACTTACGCAACTGGCACAATTGACCTCGGCGCGGCGAAGCCGCGCCCTCGGTTGATATTCACAGGTTAGTGCTTAAAAAGCGATAGTAAGCAAGGAAATTTTACAATTTTTAAAAAGGGATTTTTAATTACAACTATCACAAAGAGTAAAAATATTATTATTCTTACGTCTGTGGGAAAATAATAAATATCTTTTAAGTGTTGATTAATTATTAAAGATGAAATTTACAAAACTAGATTATTGTCAATATCTACTTAGTAGCCAAATTAACTATACTATTACTAATCTAGCAGAACATTTAGAACAGGACTTACGCAAAAACTCTCTGTAATTCTTATTCCTTCGTGTCCTTCGTGCCTTCGCGGTTCGTTATTCCGTGACTCATGCGTAAGTCCTAACTTATACAATTTATTAGCATTACAATAGCTAAAGTTTTGATAAACTTCATGGAAGATTAATTGTAAACAAGTACTACAGTAGCGATCGTACTCAGCAGAGACGCGCGTGAATACACTATTAACAGAAACACGTAAAGCAAAACTGGCGCAAGAGCGAATCGCCCAATCTACAATAGGCAGGATTATGGTTATGGTTTCCGCTACTACTCCCAAAATTCTGATCGTCGATGACGACTTCGGTGTGCGAAATCTGATCTATCGTTTTTTAAGTCGGAAATATCAAATAGAGTCCGCAGCAGATGGTAAGACTGCCTTATCGTTGTTTGAGCAATTCAACCCGGCCTTAGTGATTCTGGATTGGAATCTGCCGGATCTTAATGGTTATAGCCTCTGCCAAGAAATGCAGAGCCGTACTAATGTTTTAGTGCTGATACTGACTAGTAGGACTGACGAGGCTGATAAAATTAAAATCTTAAGCGCAGGTGCTGATGATTTCATGACTAAACCGTTTAGTCTTGCAGAAGTTGAAGTTAGAGTGGAAGCTCTTTTGAGACGGATACGCTACATCAACCCTTCGCCAACACAACGGATCATTTTTAAGCAGTTAGCAATTAACCCAGAGGGCCGGGAGGTAACACTTAACGATAAACCTCTTGCTTTAACAGCGCTGGAATTTAATATCTTACATTTTTTGGCAAGTCATCCTAATCAGGCTTGGAGTCGCCCACAACTAATCCAAAAAATCTGGGGTTGCGACTACGTGGGAGATGGCCGAGTGGTTGATGTGCATATTGGTCAGCTTCGCAAGAAGATGGAAGTCGATGCCAGCATACCGGAGTTTATTAAAACTGTGCGGGGCTATGGTTACAAGTTTGAAGCGCCCGACGAAAATACTAATTCCTGAGCTTTCTGATTTCAGGAGTAGTTCATAAAAAGAATGACTTAGATGAGTCAGCATTAGTATTATTGCTGATTTAAGCAGTTTTACTGAGAATTAACCGTATAACTTGCGCTGATTTGGAGAAAGGCTTTATCTAGTGCCAAAATCAAAAGTGCAAATACGGCTGATTCAAAATAAATGAATCTAGCGGATTTAACCGATAGCCCACCCAATGTAAGGTAAACCATTGCGCCGTTTCTCCATCAGCGATGGGCGTGCAGATAAGCTTTCTTAGCATTTAAGTTGCATAAAAGCAGGGCTAGAGCCGCTTACCCAAAGGGTTCGTTAGTCGCTCATAAGGGAAACCCCCAACTCTTGGAGACGCTTTGCGAACGCGAAGCGTTCCGAAGGAAAGGCGGTAGCCTCTCCCAATGTGAGAAGACCGCGCTAACTCACTACAAGCGAATTAACCTGGAAAAATGAATCAGGATTAGCTTATTATTCTATCTCGCCAAATAGGCGGCTTTGGACTCTGACTTGCGTAGGCTAACAAAAACCACAGGCATCGCTCCACAAATTGTACAAGGTTACGGGGGGCAAATCACTGAAAAAAGTATACTTGGGTCTTGGCTCAACCTTTCAAATTAACCTTCCCCTCAAGCTTTGACCCATCTTGATGAGATAAAAATTTTTCACTACTGTGATAGCTTCTTCGCCATTTTTCCAGATGCTCTATAGATATTGATTTAGATATGACGTTCACGCCATTTCCTCGCCAAGCAACTTCTGCATCTGTTGTGAAAACTCCACATTCTAATTGATCTAGCCTCATATTCCAATATTCACTAAACCGGCCTTTCAAAGTAATAACTTGCTCAAAAACCTTGTTTCTGTGTTTATTTCTTCTTTTTCTTTCTGTAGCTCCTGTTGCTTCTGTATCAATAAACTTAGTTTCAATTAAAAACAGGCTCCCTTTAAAGGTCTGGTAGACAAAATCACACTTTCCTAAATCTGTATAATCTGAAATTGGAGATTTTTCAAATAACAGTAATTCAGCGCACGAGGGAAACAAGTCTTTAATATTCAGAAATAAATAAGCTTGCAATAAAAGTTCCTTATCATAAGGAAACAAGATAACTCCTTCAAAAAATTTTTTAATGTCCTCCTGAGTTTGGGGTTGAATGATTTTACAGTATGAAACAAATTTATGTAGCTCGTTTACGATCATCAAGTTCTAACTCCTTCCCCCGGTCGCAGCCTTATGGGTCTTAGCATCAAAAGATACCATGCCCTCAATAAAATCATCATCCGCATAAGTAACTAAAAAAACGATTAATATTTTATATTTTTAAGGTAATTTCCTGTTGACAGTTGAGTAAAAATGATTTACAAGCTGCTTTTTAGTATTAGTGAACTTTTCACTTCTGGCTTCAGATACCAGTTAGGTATTTGATATGAGCAGGAAAACTGGCATTTTGCAAAGCTTGAACGGTTATTCTAGAATCTTGTACGCAAAATTGCCAACCCAAGCGAACAAGTTTCCGAGAATTTTCAGTTTGTATAATTCCGATCACTGGCATTTTTGCCTTTTCTTTGTCTCCTGCCTGTTCTTGCAGAATTATTTTCAAACGATGTAGTTCATCGATATTACCTGCTTGTTGGGGATTTAACTCCACCATTACCATTTGTACTGTTTCCACTGGCTCTGCATCTTCAAGAATAAATTGAGTTTGCTCGTCGCGTCGATCTACTTTTCCCCAAATAATCAATCTAGTGTCAACTTGGAGTAGGGAACTAATGCATTCATAGGTTTTGGGAAAGACTACAGCTTCTGATTGTGTAGTGAGGTCTTCTACTGGGAAAATTTGGTTACGAGCGCCTTCAACTGTCACAGAATCCACCACTATCCTTGCTAAATCATCGGTACTGACAATTGAGGTACGGTTTTTGCGATCGCCAATGAGCAGATACAATCCCGTTTCCCGAAATTGTTCTACTAGTGGCAGCAAGTTAGATGCTAATCCAGATGGGCGTAAAATAGTGTAATTCAAGCCACTAGCTGACAAATATCGCTCTACTGCTCGTTTGGCTTTAAATACAGGAGCATCTTCATATCCGCGATCGGCTCCCAATACGGAAATGAAGACAAAATGCTCTACGCCATTGGCTTTCGCTTGGTCAATGAGTTCAATATTGGCGCGATAATCTAAAGATAGGGCATCGCTATCAGAACCGTGGGCGCTGATAATATACTTGACACCCCGACTAGCTTTCTGGATATCTCTTTCTTCTAGCAAGTCACCGATAAAGATTTCTGCACCCCGGTGTTCTAACTCGCTGTAGCGCGAGGTAAGGCGGACAAATGCCCGCACAGACTGTTCTCGTTGTCGTAGGAGTCGCACAACTCTGCGACCAATTCCTCCCGTTGCTCCAGTTATTAGAAACATATAAATACCTAAATTGAATAGTTACAGCGTTTATAGTTGTCAAAATGCTCAATATATGATCAAAATTCATTGAGCAATACTAGAGTGTTCCAAGAAATAAATGATCCAAAACCTGTCATTGCGAGCGCAACGAAGTGTAGCGTTCGCGGAGCGTCTCGTAGAGAAGCAATCGCAATATCTTGGGATTGCTTCATTCCGCTTTGCTCCATTCGCAATGACAATTGGGCACTTTTTTACTTGGAGTACTCTTAAATAGAGATATGAGCATATTTTTATACTTTATTACCATGCTCAATATATTTTCATGCCAACAAGTCACACCTTATTTATTTTAATACTCTAAAAATGATCCCCCACATCCTTGTAGATGCAGGGGATAGAATAATGGGATTAGTTTTACTGGCTCAACAAGTCAACAGCTTGTTCAAGCGACATCTTAGCCTTGTGCAAGTTCAGCAGGTTTTCCTGGTCGTATCGGTCAGGATAGCTCATTTTCCTGCCCTCTAAAGTTATCCGAATTAGTGCTGCTTGCTCATCTGTGGGTGAATTCATCTCTTCTATAGCAGAACTGATTATCTGGATAGCGTTAAAGTTAGGGAATTTTAACCCTTTACCTTGCTTCATTTGTTGCACGGCTAAAAGTGGAAATGCCATCAGAGTTACGATGTATGAGGTTTTGTATCCTGCATTTCCAGTTGGTTTGATGCCGTATCTACGACACAAGTCGCGTAATTCTTTAATAGTCTTGATTTCAAGTTCGGAACGCGTGAACATAAAATAGTAGTGTCCATTTTTGATATTGGATATTGGTGGTTGTACTTCCGGCAAGTTGTAGCAACCACCAAAAAACAATCTATTGTTTTGGCACCAAGTAAATCAAGTCTTGTTTATATTTCTCAATAATGCCTAATCCTAAAGGGAATCCACAAAATTTACAACCAATTAAATCAAATAGAGAAGAATCATTAACAGAGAGGATTAACCTACGCATTACCAAGACTATGAAGGAAGAACTATCTACAAAGGATGATCCTCCAGAATTCTGCCGTCGTGCAATCCAGGAAGCATTAGATAAAGATAGAGAAAAGTAATCTCAAAGGGATAGTTGTCAAAAGCGTGTGAATTACTGCAATGAGCCAGTAATTAAGCATGTTGAAAAAGCAATATGCTTGATTGCTTGCGGAAAACACCGAAATGAGAAAGTAAACTGGGGTTTGAGAAAGTAAAAGCTCATTTTGCTTGCGGAAAACACCAAAATGAGAAAGCAAACACAGCTTTTGAGTAAGTCAAAGCTTATTTTGCTTGCGGAAAACACCAAAATGAGAAAGCAAACACAGCTTTTGAGAAAGTCAAAGCTCCTTTTGCTTGCGGAAAACACCAAAATGAGAAAGCAAACACAGCTTTTGAGAAAGTCAAAGCTCCTTTTGCTTGCGGAAAACACCAAAATGAGAAAGCAAACACAGCTTTTGAGTAAGTCAAATACCATTTTGCTTATTAAATTCGACGTAACTTAAGTAATTACGTTAAGAAGATTTGTAGGTTGGGTTGAACCTAAGTGTTACCCAACAAAGCCGTGAAAATGTTGGGTTTCGTTCCTCAACCCAACCTACATTGGAGTTATTTTTTAAGCAAAACCTACGCAGTATTCGGCTGAGTTAGAATCGTTGAAGAAGGATTTAAAGCAGTAAGTATAATGTGTTGGCAATTAGCTTTTGATGTGATAGCAAAACCCAGGTTGAAAATTTCGGCGTGAGCGAGTCATAAAGTGAGATAAATTCTTGTTTAGTCCTCTTGAGAGGACTTTAGCTATTAGCCGTAGGTTTCTAACCTATGGCGGGTGATGGGTTCAAATGTGAGATTCTGAACTCAAGTATTTGCATCATTGCAAAATGTTGGCATTGCCCACACGTCCGCCTCAGAATAAATTCTGCGGCTCATAGCGAAAGTCATCTAAAGCTGACTGAAATTCTTGTTTTACCCGCATTTCCAGCCATATCATGTGCGACTTAATACTTAGTCAAAAGCGAGCGGAGCGTGGCAATCCCAAATCTTTGCGATTGCTTCATTTCACTTCGTTGCATACCCTTCTCCTGATGGAGACGCTGCGCGAACGGGAACGCCAGGGGCGAACGCAATGACATATCGTAAGTGATTTGCCGAACTTGATATCAGAGGCTAGAAAGAAGTCTGGGAAAAGTTTTCCCAATTTACAATCCCCCCACATCTTTGTAAATGCAGGGGGAGTGATAACAATTCAAAATTCAAAATTCAAAATTCAAAATTCAAAATTGTTTGAGATGGGGATTTAAACGCTTTGTGCAAACAGCCCACTTCAAAACTATTCAGAAGCTTTGTTATTAGCTCTATTAGCACGCGCCTCAGCCGAAGCCATCACCTCATCAAAATTTTCTAGCACTTCGCCAGGAAAGTTTTCCAAAACTCTGGTAGAAAGAGCAACCCGCCCTTTACCCTCATCCAAGTCAATAATTACAGCTTTAATTGGCTGACCAACTTGAAATACCTTTTCTAAAGAATCAATAAATTTCTGGCTTACCTGCTTGATATGAAGCAAAGCCCCCATACCATTTAAATCGACAAACACACCAAAAGGTTTGATGCCAGTAACTTTACCTTCCACCAGTTGACCTAGTTCTAACAAGCTGAAGTTGCTAGAACGAGTTGCTAATCGCTGGGAAAGGATGAGTTTGTTGGTGTTTTTATTAATTTCCAAAAAGCCTACAGTCAGATTTTGACCTTTAAGAGCTTCTAAATTATCACGCTCGGCCAGGTGCGATCGCGGAATAAACCCCCGCAAAGAGAGAATATCGACGGTGACACCACCTTTATTGACACCAATAACTCGTACTTGCACAGTCTGAGCATTTTCTTGCATTTCTGCCAGTCGTTCCCAGATGTGCTGAATTTCCAACTGCTTTCGAGAAAGGGTGACTTGACCTTCTGCATCCTGATCTCGGATAATCAAAAACTGCATTTCCTCTTGCAATGGCAGCACCTCCGATAAATCGGTAACTGCTCTCAAAGAAGCCTCATCGCGCGGCAGAAAAGCTGACGACTTGCCACCAATATCGACATAAGCCCCATCATGGTCAAGTTGGAACACTTTACCGTGTACAACCTGTCCCTTTTGAAACTGGTAGTCGTGTTTTTCTAGTGCTTTAGCAAAATCGTCCATCGTAAAGGGCGAATTGGCTGTTTGAGAAAGTTTCGATTCGGAATTCATGACTTTTGAAGATTAATTGTTATTTGATATGGTGCAACCGGAGTTTAGATTGTCATTTGTCCTTTGTCATTTGTTATTTGTCATTTGTCAGTTGTCCTTTGCTAATGACTAATGACCAATGACTAATGACTAATTCAGTTGACTAAAGAGTTGTTTGACTTGCTCCCAAGCATCAGCAGCAGCTTTAGGATTATAACTGCCACGACGGTCACAGAAAAATCCGTGATCAGCTCCATCGTAGCGAAACACACGATGAGGAATTTTATATTTTTCTAACTCTGCTTCAATTTCATCTACTTGTTCGGGTGGGATGCTAGCATCTTCTTTGCCAAAGAAGGCATAGAGAGTGCCTGGAATTTCTTTAGTGCGGGTAACAGTGGGAGCGCCACCTCCTGGTGTGCGGGTGGTAATTCCAGCACCATAGAAAGAAGCCGTAGCTTTAATATCTGGTAAAGTGGCTGCAAGATATGCGACATGACCACCAAAGCAGAAGCCAATACAGCCAAAACTATCTTTTTTGACTTGGGGCAGATTTTTGAGGTAGTCAATTGCTAGTTGAATATCGCTCAATAACTGTGATGCTTGAGTTTGCATGGCGTAACTTCTGCCCGTTTCAATATCTTCGGGTGTGTATCCGGTTTCAAAACCAGGAGCAGTCCGTTGAAAAAGTGCAGGAGCAATCGCTACATATCCAAGCTTGGCAATCCGTTCTGTAACATCCCGAATGTGAACGTTGACACCAAAAATCTCTTGTAATACTACGACTCCTGGGTAAGATCCAGATTCTTTTGGCTCTGCCAAATAAGCAGACACTTGAATATTATCTTGCAAAAGATTAACCGTTGTGGTAATTAATGCTTGCTCTGTCATAATAATTTTACCAGTGCTATATGATTAGCCGTGTCTTTATTTGATATAACTATGCCAGTATGTCCAGGTTATTTCCAATTAAATTATCAATTACCAATAGGAGCGCATTAGAAATTTGTACCAGAAAAACTTTATATGTAAATAAAATATTTGACATGTAGCAAATGCAGCTGGTCAGTAAAAGAGTGTTGAGTTAAAAGTGCTGTGTGCTGAGTAGTAAACCAACACTCCCCACTCCCCACTCCCCACTCCCCACTCAGTATTCAGGAGGTTTGCTGATGATTCAATTCCGTATTCAGCCAGACAGCGAAATTCCCGCATCAACCCAGCTGTTTAATCAAATCCGGTTTGCGATCGCTTCTCGGCAATATCCCCCTGCTTACAAATTGCCAAGCACAAGGGCATTAGCAATGCAAACTGGGTTACACCGTAATACCATTAGCAAGGTTTACCGTCAACTAGAAGAAGACGGATTTGTTGAAAGTATGGCTGGTTCAGGAATTTATGTTCGCGCCCAAGGTCATGAGGGCGGTAGTAGGCTGCAATCACCAATTCTCAAACAAAATCCCGATGCATATCAAGTTGTCCAGAAAGCACTAGACGATCTGCTCACCCAAGGATGTTCACTCAATCAAGCCAGAGAGCTGTTTTTAGCGGAAATTGACTGGCGCTTGCGTTGTAGTGCGCGGGTACTGGTTGCAGTTCCATCTTATGACATGGGTGCTGGTGAGTTGATGGTGTATGAATTAGAGCGATCGCTAAAAATACCAGTCCAATTGGTAGCAATGGAAGAATTAACTGCTGTGTTAGATAAAACTACCTCTGCGACAGTAGTTACAAGTCGGTATTTTATCAGTAATGTGGAAGCGATCGCAGCTCCAAAAGCTGCACGGGTAATTCCTTTGGATATCTACGATTACAGCAAAGAACTCAGCCTATTGAAAACCCTACCAAAAGAAAACTGTGTAGGCATAGTTAGCCTCAGTTCCGGGATTGCACGAGCAGCAGAAGTCATCCTCCACATTACTGATAAAATACCGACTTGAGA
>NZ_JAIVFR010000191.1 GCF_020829685.1 Nostoc sp. CHAB 5715
TCCTTGCTCCTGTTTCCCCTAATGCAAAGGCTGCCAAACCTGATTCGTTGAGCAGGTGCGCTTTCTGCAAGACAAACATCACTTGAAATAATGGCGAACGGCTGGAGTCTCGCACTGGTTGTAGTTGCTCAACTAGTCGGGCAAAGGGGTAGTCCTGGTGATCAAAAGCATCCAGTACACAAGAACGTACTTGAATGAGAAACTCATCAAAGGTGGGATTTTCTGATAAAGCCGATCGCAATACTACCGGATTGACGAAATACCCTACCAGTCCTGCTGCATCAGTTCGACTTCTGCCTGTTGTGGGGGAACCCACTAGGAAGTCTTCTTGACCTGTGTAGCGATAAAGTAGCACTTGAAAGGCTGCTAGCAAGGTCATGTAGAGAGTAACTCCACGTTTGCGGCTCAAGTCTTGTAGCTGTTGAGTTAATTCTGCACTCAGCTGGTAGCTAAAGGAATCTCCTTGATAGGTTTGAATGGCTGGACGCGGACGGTCAGTTGGCAAATTTAACACAGGTAACTCTCCTGCCAACTGCTTTTGCCAGTAGTTCCACAGCCGCTCACCTTCTGGACTCGCTAGCATTAAAGCCTGTTCTCGCACATAGTCCGTGTACTGCCAGACCAAAGGAGGCATCACAGGTGTATTATTTTTTTTGTTGCTCTGGTACAGTGTTCCCAACTCATCTACCAAGACGGTGAGGCTCCAGAAGTCGGCGACGATGTGGTGGACAACAAGTAAAAGAATATGTTCCGTTTGTGAGCGAGTCAACAGACTCACCCGCATTAGGGGGCCTTGCTCAAGATTGAAGGGATGGTATGCTTCTTTAAAGAGGCGATCGCTCAAAAATTCCTCATCCCATGTTGCAGCATCTTCCTGTTGCCAGCAAACTCCTACGTGCTTATGGACTCGCTGTATGGGATGTCCGTCAACATTTGGGAAAGTCGCGCCCAGAATTGCATGGCGTTCCACTAAAGTCTGAAATGCTTGATGCAATGCAGAAATATCAAGCTCGCCATGAATACGCAGAGCATTAGCAATGTTGTAAGCAGGACTCTCTGGTGCTAGCTGGTGTAAAAAGTACAAAGCCTGTTGTCCGTAGGAAAGAGGGGACTCAGTGACAGTCTCATTAACTTCGGCTGGAGCGCTTTTTGGGACAGAAGAAACATTTGTTAACTGAGCAAGTACTACGGTTGCTAGTTGGTTAATACTGGAACTCCCCAGAAAGCTAGTCATCGGCAAGACCACACCCAAGTTAGTTTCAATGGAGTGCTGGAGTTCTATTGCCATTAAAGAATCGAGTCCCACAGTATTCAAGGGTTGCTGTGGGTTGACGAGTGAGGGAACTAGTTTGAGAACCTGAGCTACTTCCTGCTGAAGATAACAAGTTAACTGTAACTGACGCTCTTGCGGCTCTAATGCGAGGACGGCTGCATGAGTGAGGCTGACTGTATTGACTGTAGTATGAGATTCTTCTAAAATGCTGCTGGCGACATTTTCCCAACTTCCTGCCAAAAAACTAGTATGACAGGCATGGCGCTGAATTTTACCACTAGAAGTTTTGGGGATACTACCTGGTTTGAGGAGTAACACTGCATAAACTTGCAGTTCATGTTCTTCTACTACTGCTTGATGGATAGCCCCAATAACTTCCTCAGTCGCCAAATTCCGTAGGAAACCGCGCTTAACTTCTTGAGCAATAACTAATCTCTCTTTGCCAGCAACATCAATTGCAAAGGCTGCACCACCGCTAGGTTGCAGTGATGGGTGGCTTTGTTCTACCGACCATTCAATGTCTTGCGGGTAATGATTGCGACCCCGGATAATGATCAAATCCTTCAGGCGACCTGTGACAAATAGCTCTCCTTCGTGCAAAAAGCCCAAGTCTCCTGTCCGCAGAAAAGGCCCGTCTTGAGTATCCTTGAGGTAGGCTCGGAATGTGTAATCAGTTTGCTCTGGCTGATTCCAGTAGCCTTGGGTGACGCTTGGCCCTGCAACCCAAATTTCACCCACCTCACTAGGCTGGCAACGGGTTAGAGTCTCAGGATGAACTATGGCAATCTTTAAATCTTGTAAGGCTTGACCACAACCGACTATGGTCTGTATGCCAGTTTCATTTTTACTAGCTGGAACTATTTGATTTTGCAGCAGTGCCGCCGACTGAACTGACAACAACACAGGTGGAACTAATTTGCTGCCACCAGTTATCATCAGCGTTGTTTCTGCCATGCCGTAACAAGGATAGAAACTCTCACGCCGGAAGCCACATTCAGCAAAGGTAGCGGTAAACTGCTCTAGAGTTTCTGCACGAATGGGTTCAGCGCCGTTAAAAGCAATTTCCCAGCTACTTAAATCCAGGGTGGCTCGTTGTTCGGGCGTAATTTTGCGAACACACAGGTCATAGGCAAAATTAGGGCCACCGCTAGTTGTTGCTTTATATCGGGAAATTGCCTGTAGCCACCGCAAGGGCTTTTGCAGAAATGCCACAGGAGACATGAGTATGCACGGTATCCCTAAGTACAAGGGCTGAAGCATATTCCCGACTAAACCCATGTCATGAAAAAGTGGCAACCAACCCACGAAAAGGGTATTTTCTGTGTGCTGCATTGCCTGCTTAATTAAAAGTTCGTTATGCAGTAAATTCCCGTGACTCACCATTACGCCTTTAGGTGTACCCGTAGAGCCGGAAGTATACTGCAAAAAGGCAAGGCGATCGCTATTTATAGATGGTTGCTGCCATGAATATGCTAAGTCGGTAGTAATGTTATCAGTAGTCAGCAACAGCAAAGTTTGTAAACTCGGATACTGAGCGAATTGTCGCTCAATGTTGGCAAAGACAGTTGTGGTGGTAAGGGCAATCGCAGCCTGTGCATCTGCCACAACAGTCTGGAGTCGGGACAGCGATTGGTTCGGTCGGGGTGGATAAGCTGGGACTGCAATTACCCCAGCATAAAGACATCCGAAAAACGCAGCTATAAATTCTAAACCAGGTGGGTAGAGCAGTAGTCCACGTTCTCCACTTTTGACTCCACAACTTTGAAGTAGGGCAGCAATGCTTCGAGCTTGGCGATCTAGTTCTCCATAAGTAAAATACGATGCTTCTACTTCTCCATCCAGTAGAAAAGAATAAGCCTTTTGCTCAGGTTTCAGAACCGCTCTCCAATGGAGAAGTTCAACCAACGAGGTGAATTCCCTCGGTAGCTCGGAAAAGTTTTTGCCCATTTATGTCACTCCATTTATACAAGTATCTATGTGGAGCCAAACTGCCTAGTTGTGTTAAGTGCGATCAGCTACGCTGGGCGGTTACACCATCGCGTTTAAAGCCTTTATTTATTGAAATAAATTCTGAATTTTTTCAACTATATTTAAGATTAATAAAAATATTTATCATTAATTTTCTCCTTTTGTCAAGCACTTTGCTATGCCTAAACAATATTTAAAATAGGCAAGATCACATTTTTATTATGCCTATAAAACACTTATAGATATGAATATTTTTATTTTACACTTGAAAAACCTATTCATAGCAACATTTTCAGGACAGTCTACACAAACTGATTTATATATTAGGAATAAAAAAATCTGAATAGGACAACTTGTCAAATTTTGCATAACTTATATAAAGTATATCTCCCATAGGAAACTGATAGTCTAAACTGTGAGAAAAATAATCTAAACAAAATAAAAGTTACAAAACATTCAAAGAAAATAAAAGCTAACTTCAAACTATCTATAGTAATGTGCTACGTAAGTAAATCTACCTTTTTTAAGACTAAAAACCCAGTTTTTCAAGGCTAATAATGGTAGATTCATTTGTGTAAAGCTGTATTAGCTTCCATTTCATAAACTTTTAAGACAAACATTAGAGTAGCGAAAAAAGTATTGTCATGTACAGGCTATCCGATTTAAGTCTAATCAAACCTTATTCAAAGCAAAGTTGAGTTATTGATATTGCTAAATAAAAAGGGAAATGCAAGTGCTAAAAATTAAGCATTTTTATATTTTCAAAGGGTTAGTTTTTGATAAAATAATTGCTTTTAGGATAATTCTGAAAAAGGTGGTTGAGGTTAGTATGGCATTTTTAAAGTATGGTTATTTATGTGAACATAAATAATTAATAAATATTCTCAATTATTTATTGTAGCACTCGAAAGTAAAAGCGTATTGCGATCGCGTGTAATTAGGTGTGTCTTGTTTTCATCAATATTGTGGTGTGGAGGAAAGTTTTGAAACTAAGACAGATAATATATCTAGGGATTGTTGGAGCTATTTGTGTGTTGGGGACTCAGCCTGTAAAAGCCCAGTCAGCAGAACCACCAATCACAAAGATTCCCCAACTGAGTGATATTCCACGTCCCCACACCAATGTTAAGGACTGGCTAGCGCAGCAGAATCAACAGACTGAAGTCACAGTAGTAACAGGAGTGCGCCTGAACCCAACTTCTAGCGGATTAGAAATCCTCTTAGAAACTCCTACATCTGACAAGTTACAAACCACCATCAAGAGGGAAAACAATAACTTCATTGCAGATATCCCTAATGCTCAACTGCAATTAACAGGTGATAGTTCTTTCCGTCAAGACAAGCCTGTTGCAGGAATTAGCGAAGTAATAGTTACTAATGTAGATACAAATAGTATCCGAGTGACGGTAACGGGTGAGGGAGGTATCCCAAAAGTCGAGTTAGACGACGGCGATACAGGTTTAATTTTTGTCGTCACGCCAGTTGTATCTTCGACACCACAAGCGCCGGATACATCTCAACCAAGTAGTGAAACACCGCCAACTCAACCATCGGCTGATGCAAATGAACCGATTGAACTGACAGTAACAGGAGAGAGCGATACATATTCAGTACCCGACGCTAGCACTGCAACAAGGACAGATACACCACTCAGGGATATTCCCCAATCAATTCAAGTCATTCCCCGTCAGGTGATTGAAGACCGAAATGTTGTACGTCTTTCGGAATTGGCGGATAACGTTAGTGGTGTACAACCAGAACGGGGATATGGGGGATTGTCGTCATTAGGATTTCGGGTGCGTGGGTTTCTCACCAATTTTGAAACTTTACGCAATGGCTTTCCCGATTATGGTTACTTCAGTCCGCGAGATGTCGCTAATATCGAGAGGTTGGAAATTCTCAAAGGGCCGGCGGCGGTACTTTATGGTGGTAGTCCAACACAGTATGCAGGAGGAAGTGGTGTTATTAATACAACTACCAAAAAGCCCCTTGCAGAGCCTTATTACAACGCGAGTGTAACTTATGGAAGTTACAACTTTTTGCGTCCGACTTTAGATATTAGCGGCCCACTGACAGATGATAAATCAGTGCTGTATCGTTTGAACGTCGCCTATGAAAGTTCTGACAGTTTTCGTGATTTTGTGGAGTATGACAGCTTTTTTATCTCACCTGTGGTAGAGATAAAAGTAGGCGATCGCACTAAACTCACCTTTGAATACGAACACCAAAAATACAACTTTGTTTTTGATAATGGTTTTCCCATTGAGCCAGAAATTCTCCAACTTGGGCGCAGTCGGTTTTTAGGAGAACCCAACTTTGCCAATGGTGAAGTGACATTTAACTCGTTGACGTATATATTAGAACACGAATTTAACGACAACTGGAAATTTCGCCAAGGATTTAATGTTCTCAATGCTAATTTGAATGACGCACAGCAAGTATCTCCTGGTTCTTTGCGAGACGACCGTCGGACATTAGACCGTTTGTTCTACGCTTCTGATGAGGAACACGAAAATATCACCCTGCAAAACCAAATTTCTGGGAAGTTTTCTACTGGTTCTATTCGCCATAATGTGCTACTCGGAGTAGATTTAGCCCGAAACTTATTTAACTACATTTTTGCCCCAGACTTAGAACTATCAATAGATATTTTTAACCCACAATATGGTGGAACTCCTACTCCTGTAGAAGATGGTTCTCCGTTTGGTCGCAAAATTGTCTCCGAGAATGTTGGTTTATTCGCGCAGAACTTAATTGAACTTACACCTAATTTCAAAGTTTTATTAGGTGGTCGCTTGGACTTTAATGATTACAGTCGTCAAGACCGCGTGAGTGGCGATATTCTCGATAAACAATCAAATACTCGATTTTCGCCGCGAGTTGGAATTATATATCAACCAAGCGATGCTACTTCGCTTTACTTCAATTGGTCTAATGGTTTTTCTCCCCAATTTCAAGCCAGAAGTCGGACAACTGAAGAATTTGAACCACAAACTACCGAACAATTTGAGGTGGGGGTGAAACAGAATTTTCTGGACAATAAACTTTCTGCAACTTTAGCATTCTTTCAAGTTACCAAACAGAATGTATTGACACCAGACCCAGTAGACGACGTATTCCAAATCCAAACCGGAGAACAACGCAGTAGAGGTATTGAATTAGATATTGCAGGCGAAATATCATCAGGTTGGAAAGTGATTGTCAACTATGCTTACATTGATGGCAAAGTGACAAAGGATAATCTGATTCCTGTAGGAGACAGATTATTTGGTGTCCCAGAACATAGCGCTGGATTGTGGACAAGTTATGAACTACAAAGTGGTAGTTTGCAGGGGTTAGGATTTGGCGCTGGATTGTATTTTGTTGGTGAGCAGGAGGTGGATTTACCGAATACGTTTAGACTTCCAAGTTATTTACGAGCGGATGCTTCTATCTTTTATCGGCGGCAAAATTATCGATTTGCAGTCAACTTCAAGAATATTTCTAATGTTAAATATTATGAGGTTGATGGGTATAGTATTGACCCGACTGCTCCGTTTACGGTGCTGGGAACAGTGTCAGTGGAGTTTTGATTATTAGGTAAATTTTTTTTAACGCAGAGGAACGCAAAGGAGCGCAGAGGTTTCTAAAGTTAATTCGTTACGATTTTGTTGTCTTAAGAGGATTTAAAGAGAGTTGTGCGTGAGTAAGTTACATCGCCGGATCTGGATATTTAAACCTTTTGTTGCAGTCTTAGCAGTGCTGATGCTGGGAATGGTTTCAGGGTGTGCAGGAAATGTTACTGCCCCAACTTATACTACCTCTAATGGAACACCATATACCCCATTTACACTTAAGAACTGTGATTCGACGATTACCTACAAACAACCACCACAACGCGCTGTCACCATGATGCAATCGGCGACGGAGGTTATGTTAGCGTTGGGCTTAGAAAAGCAGATGGTTGGTACAGCCTACCTGGATAATCCGATTTTGCCAGAGTATCAACAGGCATATTCCCAAATTCGGGTATTAGCGCCAAAGTACCCGTCACGGGAAGTTTTTTTGGCAGTTGAGCCGGATTTTGTCTTCTCCACTGAGGAAAGCGCTTTTGCCAAAGAAGCACTTGGGTCACAGTCAGAGTTGCTAAAACTAGGTATTTCTTCTTATTTGTTGCCAATTGAATGCGATCGCCCAGAACTTAGACCTGAGCGCGTGACGATGGAGAATTTATATCAAGAAATCCGAGAAATCGGGCAGATTTTTGCAGTAGAACAACGAGCAGAAAAGTTAATTGTGCAACTGCGATCGCAACTCGAAGCAACCCAACAAAAGCTAGGTAAAGTTACAAGCAAAAAGCGCATTTTCTGGTATGATTCTGAAGATCCTCCCCTAACTGTTTCTAACTGGGGAATACCCAATCATATTATTGAATTAGCCGGTGGAGAAAATATCTTCAAAGATATCCAAGAGAAAAAAGCATGGGTAACAGTTAATTGGGAAGACGTAATTGCACGTCAACCAGATGTGATTGTTCTCATTGATGCTAACTGGTCATCTGCCGAAGAGAAGCGTCGATTACTTAAATCTAACCCTGCTTACTCTCAGTTAAAAGCAGTGCAACAGGATAAATTCATTGTCATAGGTTTTAGTTACACGATGCCAGGAATTAGGAATGTCGCAGGGGTGAGGCAGTTAGCAGAGGCTTTGTATCCAGAGAGGTTTAAGTGATGAGGGGGATGAGGGAGATGAGGGAGATGAGGGAGATGAGGGAGATGAGGGAGATGAGGGAGACGCAAAGAGAAACAAATGACTAATGCCAAATGCCCAATGCCCAATGCCCAATGCCCAATGCCCAATGCCCAATGCCCAATGCCCAATGCCCAATGACTAATCTAATACCAAAGCAATTGAGAAAAAACAAGCAGCAACGCTACAAACTGCTAATGGTAGCAATGGTTATGATATTGTTGGTTTCTATGACGTTGGCGGTGATGATTGGGCCAGTCCCTATTCCTCCTTTGAGAGTATGGCAGATAGCTTTATCCCAAGTGTTTCCAAAGGTTACAGGAGACTGGACGCAAGCACAAGTTCAAATTGTCTGGCTGATCCGCTTTCCGCGTGTGCTATTAGCTTTTTTTGTGGGTGCTGGACTATCAGTGGTTGGTGTCATCATGCAAGCACTGGTGCGAAATCCCTTAGCTGACCCCTTTATTCTCGGTATTTCCTCTGGCGCGTCGGTGGGTGCTGTTTTAGTTATCCTATTTGGTATTTTCTCATTTTTTGGTGTGTATGCCCTGTCTTTTGGGGCTTTCCTTGGTGCGCTGTTAGCATTTTTTGTTGTTTTCTTTTTAGCACGACGACAAGGACACCTCTCCTCCACCCGCTTAATTTTAATTGGTGTAGCAGTATCGTCTCTGTTTGAGGCGGTAACGAGTTTCTTGGCTATCAAGGCTGGAAGTGGTGAAGCCACACGAAGAGTATTGTTTTGGTTATTGGGAGGACTTTCGGGAACAACGTGGACAGACTTAATCCTGCCGGTGCTAGCTTTGTTCTTGGGAATCGGGTATTTGTTACTCCAGACGCGATCGCTAAATGCACTCCTCATCGGTGAAGAAACAGCTAGGACTTTGGGAACTGACACTGATCGCTTCCGCAAGCAGTTATTCTTTGTTACCTCGCTGTTGACGGGTGTAATAGTTGCTGTCAGTGGTGTCATTGGCTTCGTTGGGCTAATGATTCCTCACAGCGTCCGTTTCCTCGTCGGCTCAGATCATCGCCGGGTGTTACCTGTGAGTCTGCTACTGGGCGGAATTTTCTTAATTTGGGCAGATGTCCTAGCACGTACCATTGTCGCTCCAGAGGAACTGCCCATTGGGATTATTACGGCACTTTTCGGCGCTCCTTTTTTCATTTGGTTGATGCAAGGTAAAGGGGGTAGAAAATGAAATTAGAGGTGCAACATCTATCCTGGAGTATTGAGGGAAAGCAGATTTTGCATGACATCAATCTGCAAGTGTTATCAGGTGAGTTTGTCGGGCTGATTGGCCCTAACGGCAGTGGGAAGTCAACTTTGCTCAGATGTATGTATCGTGTC
>NZ_JAIVFR010000192.1 GCF_020829685.1 Nostoc sp. CHAB 5715
CCAGGGATTTCAACATTTTGGTCAATAGTTCTTTGTCATTTGTCTTTTGTCATTTGTCCTTTGTCCTTTGTGAAAAACTAATGACCAATGACCAATGACTAATGACTAATGACCAATGACCAATGACCAATGACTAATGACTAACAGATGAGTAACAAATTTTTCAGCCAAACAGCATCAGTAAGGCGATAATAGATATAGAGATCAAAATATTTTATATGTCCTTCTCTTCCTGCTCGTGTTGTGTTGTCGTCCTCAATCAACAACAAGAGCAAAATATCTCTCACCAAAACCAGTGCCAGGATGTGCCAGTTAACCCCAGCAAGAGCATGGTTAAAAGTTGCACTGTAGTTGAAAATGGTCGGGTTGTCGTTAAAGCCTTACAAGCTCCACTCAATCAGACTGTGGAGTAACTTTCAAGCATTTCAACTGTTTTCATCTAAAGGTAAAACATCGTGGAAGCGGTTGTAATCAATGTAGCGATGTCCATCGGGTGTGTGATGGAAGATATCGACAAATTGATTATTCCACAAAATCTCATTAGCACCATAACTATGACGGGCATGGACAACCTGTGCAACCGTTTCGTCAATGCCACTCAAAGAGATGATCAGCATAGTATTTGTCTGGGTTAACGATTCTGGTGTCATCCCATATAGAGGACTAAACTCATCAATGACATGCATTACTGACCAGCTTAACGTGAAGCTAGGTGTTTGGTTCCTCAGCAGTTTGAGGTCGTAGAACCGACGCATAAACTGCCCTTCTAAGGTTACATCGTCGCGCATTAAGTAGACTCGCATCTGCGCCTCCAGAATCATATTGCGACGCTGATTAGCGGTGCGAAATATGAGAGTCGGCATTGCGTTATGAGGTGTAATTACAGCAACACGGCTAAATAGCACACGGGCTGTGGGTCGGGAGAATCGAGCAAATGCTAGTCCCGTCATCACAGCAATTCCCACCAAACCAATCATTGCTTCAATGGTGACAATAATGTTGGCGTAAGTTGTTTTAGGATACATTGCTCCATAGCCGATGGATGCTAGGGTTTGCACGCTAAAGAAAAAGACATCTAAAAAAGAGCCAGGTCGGGCGTTGGCAATACAATCTCCTCCTATCCAGTAAGCTAGGGCAAATAGAGCATTAATCGTTACATAGAAAGTACAGATCAGGATCAGAAAGCCAGTCCAGGGAATCGTTAGCAGCAGATGGTAGGGATCGCGCCAGTAGGAATGCCATGCACCCATACCTATAATCTCAAATTTTCCATCTCGAACTTGAATCTGAATAGGTGGGATCAGACGCTGTTTTTTCTTCGGTGAAAGTCTCTTCAGTCGAAATTTCATTGCAAGTAGCCAAAAGAACGGCAACTGCTTAGTATTTTGACATTCCACTCACCCGCAAGGGAACGGAAATTTCAACTTTCTTTTCTAAAATCAGCAAAAAAAATAGGGTGTGCAATGCCCACCCTAACAATCAGCGAGAAACTAACTCATTTTTCAGGGTTTGGTTGCTGACTTTTAGAACAGCGGTCAAACCACTCCTGATATTTTTTCTGATGTGACTCATCTTCAACAGCAATGGTCACTCGCACCTGGTTGCAGCCGTGATTTTCTGGCCATTTTATGACCGAGGCGGCATTGATAAAGGTCTGTTTTGGCAGATTCTCGCTAGTCTGCAACGGGTTGCTATCAGTTATACCCTAGCTGCGATCGTTGGTATTGGTTTAGGCATTTTGATTGGGGTTAATAAAACCATGTCCAAAGCTTTAGACCCCATCTTTCAACTACTGCGGACAGTACCACCTCTAGCTTGGGTACCCATTTCTCTAGCAGCTTTACGACAAAACGAACCAGCCGCGTTGTTTGTAATTTTCATCACCGCCATTTGGCCCATCTTAATTAACACTGCTGTCGGCGTAACCCAAATTCCCCAAGATTACAACAACGTCGCCAAAGTTCTGCAACTTAGCCGCAAAGAATATTTCACAAATATTTTGATTCCTGCGGCATTACCCTACATTTTTACCGGCTTGAGAATTGCGATCGGTTTAGCTTGGTTAGCGATTATTGCCGCCGAAATCGTCATGTCCGGTATTGTCGGAATCGGCTTTTTTATCTGGGATGCCTATCAAAATAACAACGTCAGCGAAGTTATTTTAGCTCTAGTTTACATCGGCATTGTCGGCTTGCTCCTAGATAAAGCGATGGGTTGGCTGCAAAACAAGATATTGCCGGAAAAATAGGGAGTGGGGAGTAGGGAGTAGGGACGGGAAAAGATTTTTCCTAATCTCTAATCTTTAATCTCTAATCTTTAATCTCTACTCCCTAATCCCCATTCCCCATTCCTCATTCCTCATCCCCCATTCCCCACTCCCTAATCCCTAATCCCCATTCCCCATTCCTCATTCCCCATCCCCCATTCCCCACTCCCCACTCCCTACTCCCTATCTCCTATGTTTGTAGCTGTTGATCAAATTGACAAAGTTTTTAACTTAACAGGTGGCGGCCAATATATCGCCCTCAAAGGAATCGACCTCCAAATTAAAAAAGGAGAATTCATTTCTTTGATTGGTCACTCCGGTTGCGGTAAATCCACTCTATTAAATATGATTGCGGGTTTAGATTTGCCCACTGAAGGTCTTGTCACTCTCGAAGGACAAAAAATCAGCAAACCCGGCCCAGACAGGATGGTGGTATTCCAAAATTATTCCCTATTACCTTGGCGGACGGTAAGAGAAAATATTGCCCTTGCCGTGGACTCGGTAATGAAAGGTTTACCCGCAAGCGATCGCAAAGCCATTATCGAAAAACATATTGATATGGTGGGTTTGCGTCCCCATGCTGACAAACAGCCGGGAATGTTATCAGGCGGACAAAAGCAGCGAGTTGCGATCGCCCGCGCCTTAGCGATTCGTCCCAAATTACTCTTGCTAGATGAACCCTTTGGTGCATTGGATGCACTCACACGCGGCAATTTGCAAGAACAACTGATGCAAATTTGCGAAGAAAATCAAGTTACCGCCGTGATGGTGACACATGATGTAGATGAAGCAGTGCTGTTATCTGACAGAATCGTGATGTTAACCAACGGCCCCGAATCTAAAATCGGCGACATTTTAGAAGTGGATATTCCCAGACCCCGGAAGCGGATGGAAGTAGTAGAACATCCCAGCTATTACAGCTTGCGGAGTGAGATGATTTACTTCCTCAATCAGCAGAAACGGATCAAAAAAATTCGGGCGCGGAAAACTGCCGACATTGCCCGTCATGGATTAGAAAAAGTTAACCTAGAAATTGGCTTTTTACCTCTGACAGCTTGCGCCCCTCTAGCAGTTGCTAAAGAAAAAGGCTTTTTTGTCAAGCATGGTTTAGATGAAGTTAACCTGGTGCGGGAAAGCAACTGGCGGGGTATTGTCGATGGCATAACTGGGGGTTATTTAGATGCGGCTCAAATGCCTTCAGGGATGCCGATGTGGCTAACTTTGGGAGGACATAATAACCAACCTCTGCCCGTTGTCACCGCCCTCACCATGACTCGCAACGGTAACGCCATCACCTTGGCAAAACGCTTTTACGACCAAGGCGTGCAAACCTTATCAGACTTCAGAAATCACCTGATTCTCACCCGTGAACAACGGCACACAATGGGGGTAGTGCATCCCGCATCTATGCACAACTTGCTGCTGCGTTACTGGCTAGCGGCTGGAGGAATTGACCCCGATAGCGATGTGGATATGAAGACCATTCCCCCAGCGCAGATGGTAGCTGACCTAAAAGCCGCAAGTATTGATGGTTACTGCGTAGGCGAACCTTGGAACTACCGCGCGGCTGTGGAAAATGTCGGCTTTACCATCGCTACCGACTTAGAAGTTTGGCTGGGACACCCCGGTAAAGTTCTTGGTGTGCGGGAAGATTGGGCAGAAAATTATCCAAATACGCATATTGCTTTGACCAAAGCTTTGCTAGAAGCTTGTCAGTATTGTGCAAATCCTGAAAATGCCCAAGAGATTCGGGAAATCTTAGCAGGGCGAGAGTACGTCAGCACCGATTTAGAATACATTCAACTCGAAGATCCAAATAGTCTCACCTGTGACTTAGATAATCCGTTGCGGGACTATGCCCATCACCAGTTTTATTCTGAGTCTGCCATTAACCGCCCCAGCCGTACCGAACAAATTTGGATTATGAGTCAACTGGCGCGTTGGGGTGACACTCCCTTCCCCAGAAATTGGGTAGAAGTTGTGGAACGGGTATGTCGCGTGCGTGTTTTCAGCACCGCCGCACGAGAATTAGGTTTGGATATTAGCTATATTCGCCAACCGATCCAACTGTTCGATGGTACTCCCTTTAACGCCGATGATCCGATCGCTTATCTCAACAGCTTAAAAATTAAACGTGATTTTTCAGTCGCGGAAGTTGTTCTTGATGCACCGAGAAGAAGATTCGCGTCATAAAAGAATGGTGAGAGAAAGAGGAAGTGAAGAAGTAAAACAATCACGCGCGAAGCTTTGAACTCCGTTAATGAACCTCTGAACTCCATTAATGAGGCTTTGAACTCCATTAATGAACCTCTGAACTCCATTAATGAGGCTTTGAACTCCATTAATGAACCTCTAAACTCCGTTAATGAACCTCTGAACTCCGTCAAGTTATATCTTGCACCTACCTATCCCGCCTGAGAATAAATTCTCAGGCTAATAGCCCAAGTCCACTCAAGTGGACTACAAACCTTAATCAGTCTTCTTTAGAAGACTTTAGCTATAAGCCTCAGAATTCATTCTGATATCATGTCCGATAAATTACTTGTGATATGTCATTGCGAGTGGAACGAAGTGAAACGAAGCAATCACAACGTCTGGAGCGATTGCTTCACTCCGTTCGCAATTGACTTGTGTTTAACCGGACGTGATATGAGGCGGTCGTGGGGACTGGTGCAAGTTCTGAGTCAATGAATCTTTGAACTTTAACATTAAACTTTTTAATCCCCAAATACCATGCAAAACCGCAACTCAACAGCTACAAACACACTAGGAAAACCATTCGCCACTGCAACCACCAACCGCAGACCTTTCCTAGAAATTAAAGACGTTACCAAAGTTTATCCTACAAAGAAAGGCCCCTTCACCGTACTCGACGGCGTTAATCTCAACGTAGAACAAGGCGAATTTATTTGCGTTATCGGCCACTCTGGCTGTGGCAAATCGACGCTACTTAATATGGTATCCGGTTTTAACTTTCCCACCTCCGGGCAAGTGTTACTAGAAGGAGAACCCATTACCAAGCCAGGCCCAGACAGGATGGTTGTCTTCCAAAACTATGCCTTGCTACCTTGGCGAACTGCTTTTGAAAATATCTACTTAGCTGTTAACGCCGTTTATCCCAACAAACCACAAGCCGAAAAAAGAGCGATCGTCCGAGATCATCTAGCAATGGTGGGACTAGCTGATGCAATGGAAAAGAAACCAATGCAAATGTCCGGCGGTATGAGACAACGGGTTTCTATCGCCCGTGCTTTGGCGATTCGTCCGAAAGTCTTAATTTTAGATGAACCTTTTGGCGCACTGGATGCCATCACCAAAGAAGAATTACAGGAAGAATTGCTCAAAATTTGGGGCGATAATCGTTGTACGGTGTTGATGATTACCCACGACATCGACGAGGCACTATTTTTAGCAGATAAATTGGTGATGATGACCAATGGCCCCCATGCAAAAATTGGTGAAGTCATGGAAATTCCTTTTGCTCGTCCACGCGATCGCGCCCGTATCATGGAAGATCCACAATACTACCAACTACGTAATTATGCCCTAGACTTCCTCTTTAATCGCTTTGCCCATGATGATGTAGGTTAAGCTCATATCTTGCATCATTCTCAATTGGCATCCTAGCCCGCCAAGACTCGAAGTGCAAAGCTAGTCCACTTAAGTGGACTGAAACTCCTTGTTAGTCTTCTTTAGAAGACTTTAGCTATTAGCCTCAGAATTCATTCTGAGGCGGTTGTTGGGATTGATGCAAGATGTCAGTTAAGCTAATCGTCATTCTCCTAACTTTCATTCTCAAAAATGGTTCCTTCCAAACGAGTTTATTTATTGTTGATTTTAGGTATAGCGATCGCCCCGATTCTATGCCTTTTTCTCAGCATTAAAGCAGCGATCGCCATCATTTTGCTATTTGATGCGATCGTTCTCGGATTGATGATTGTAGATGGTTTGCAGGTGCGACGTTCTCGTGTGCAAATTACCCGCGAATTACCGTCACGATTATCCATTGGGCGGGATAATCCAGTGGTGCTAAAAGTAACATCACCAAATGCCAACGCCCTAATTGAAATCTGCGATTACTACCCAACAGGGTTTGGCATATCTGCACCCACACTTCATGCTATTATTCCCAGTAATACCACTCAAGAATTGACATATACCGTCAACCCGACACAGCGCGGCGAGTTTCCTTGGGGAAATATTCAAGTCAGACAGTTAGGAATTTGGCGATTAGCTTGGAATGATTGGCAAATTCCCCAAAGTCTGCCAGTGAAAGTTTATCCTGATTTAGTTGGGTTGCGATCGCTGACAATTCGTTTAACATTGCAATCATCAGGATCAATCCGCCAATCTCGCAAAACTGGTATTGGTACAGAGTTTGCCGAACTGCGGAACTATCGCACTGGTGACGATTTGCGGTTTATTGATTGGAAAGCTACCGCCCGTCGGGTTGGGGCATATAATAATGCAACGCCACTGGTAAGGGTTCTGGAACCCGAACAGGAACAAACTTTACTAATCTTGCTCGATCGCGGGCGATTGATGACAGCAAAAGTGCAGAATTTGCAGAGATTTGACTGGGGTTTGAATGCAACTTTATCCTTAGCATTGGCGGGGTTGCATCGAGGCGATCGTGTCGGTGTTGGTGTATTTGACCGCCAGATGCATACGTGGATTCCCCCAGAACGCGGTCAACATCATTTGAATCAGCTAATCGATCGCCTGACACCAATTCAACCAGTATTATTTGAATCTGATTATTTGGGGGCGGTGACAAATGTTGTGCAGCGACAAACTCGCAGGGCGCTAGTGGTGGTGATTACCGACTTAATTGATGTCACCGCTTCTACAGAACTCCTGGCTGCACTTTCCAAGCTAGCACCCCGGTATCTGCCATTTTGTGTTACTCTGCGAGATCCGCAAGTTGATCGTTTAGCACACACCTTCACAGATAATGTTACAGATGCTTATGCCCGTGCAGTGGCACTAGATTTATTAATGCAACGACAAGTAGCTTATGCTCAGTTGAAACAAAAAGGTGTATTAGTACTAGATGCACCAGCAAATCAAATTGCCGATCAGGTAGTTGAGCGATATCTGCAACTAAAAGCGCGGAATCAACTTTAGCGAATTTTCAATCGGCGATCGCCTAACTCATATCATGTCCGATAAATTACTTGTGATAAGTCAAAAGCGAGTGGAACGAAGTGAAACGAAGCAATCACAACGTCTGGAGCGATTGCTTCACTCCGTTCGCAATTGACTTGTGTTTAACCGGACGTGATATCACAGGTTGCAAAATTCTTCTCCCACCAGTCCAGCATTGCTCGTCACCTTTAACACCAGATTGTCATTACTTTACCGTATATGCTGTGCTGTCTCTTAAATCCTTTGTCAGTAAGCCTTTCAAGACTTAACGGGAAAAGTCAGATATTTGCCAAACTTTCTGCTTGAGTATTGTTATGCCCTGGAACAATTGCAAATTAAGGCTTTGAGATTCATTGCCACCTGAAAATTCCAACTTAAGTGGTCTAAAATATAGCGCTCGGTGTTGACAATTTTTCAATAATCGAATAACAAGGTGGCAGCAGCATTAAAAAAAAGCGTTAGTGCATTCCTACCTAGAAACTAATTAACGCCCTTCATTAAACTTCATACGGTTAACATAATTATGCCAGAAACTACGGATTACAAAGCTTCCAAATCAGACAATCAAGCTATTGCCTATAAAGAACGCCTTAATTCTTGGGCGATCGCTCGTCTACTTCCTAATACGCAACGGGAGATTGTTGCTCGCTTCCGCAGCCGTTCTGATGCCGAAGGCTATATGCGCCACCTCCCCCAGGAAATACCAAATGCTTCCTACATGGTTGTTTTTGATTGTCAACGCCAAGAAGCTGTGATTTAAGGCATAAGTATAGGCAATAGACTTATCTTGAAAGAGGGCAGTTTTCCGTAAGCTCAAACTTCCCTCTGCCTTCCTCGATAAAAAAATTAAAAATGTGTAGACGTAGCCATCAAAGACATCGCTTACAACTCCAGATTACAATTCACGCTTCACTTAAAAGTTCTGGATGTTGTCAACGAGCATATCAACCTTTGTATTTTACGTTTTCAAATCCGAGTTTCCAAGCCAGTAAGCCTTTGCGCGTAGGGGTTTATTCGCGTCAGTGGCACATTAGCGATCGCGCTGGCACAGCTTTGCAAGGTGTTAGAAGCACAGGGATGCAGCAGTAAATTAGAAAACAGCCTAAAATTAATCTCACAATTATATCAGGAATATGAACAAGTTAAAACTGCCTTAGAACAAGAACTTGCGAAGGAAGTACCATGAAAGCGGATGCTCAAGAAAGCCAATCTTTAGTTCTAATTGTTGATGATGAACCTTTTATCCGCCTGATACTGCGGCATTTTTTGGAGCGGGAAGGCTATCAAATAGCGGAAGCTCAAAATGGCATAGAGGCAATAAAAGTTTTTAAGCAATTGCATCCTGATATAGTACTTCTTGATGCCATAATGCCAGATATGGATGGGTTCGAGTGTTGCACTCAGTTACAGAATTTTGATTGTAGCAAGTATACTCCAGTTTTAATGGTTACAGGACTTGAAGATCAAGAGTCAGTTGACCGAGCATTTGAAGTGGGGGCAATGGATTATGTTACCAAACCAGTCCACTGGGCAGTTTTGCGACAACGGGTAAAACGCTTGATTCAGCAATCTCAGTTACAGCAAAAACTGGAAGCCGTTAATGTGGAATTGCAGCGATTAGCTACTATTGATGGATTAACTCAAGTAGCTAACCGCCGACGGTTTGAAGAGTATTTTAACCAAGAGTGGCAGCGCATGAAACGGGATAAACGTCCCCTTTCTCTAATTCTTTGCGATGTTGATTTCTTCAAATTATATAATGATACTTATGGTCATCGATTAGGCGATCGCTGTCTTCAAGAAATTGCTAAAGCGATCAAAGATATTATTAAACGTCCTGGAGATTT
>NZ_JAIVFR010000193.1 GCF_020829685.1 Nostoc sp. CHAB 5715
CTTAGGTTTGGTCAGTGTTTTGGTAGCCATAGGTACTCAAAGCTGATTGCCTTAAGAGTTAACCTAACAAGACTTTATCTGGAAACAGCTAGACCAAATGGCGATTTATAAATTGTCCAGTTGGCTAATCTTGACAGTTAGCAGTTTTATGAACAAATATCCTCAAGCTAATTTTCTCACATGACTCAGAATAAACGAAGAATATGAAAAAAAAGTTCCCACCAGTGTTCCATATTATTGGAAACATTTATCAGAACTGCGCGCTTTGCAGAATTGTATTAATCTTATGTATGTAATTAACAGGAAAAGTACTAAAGATACTATTGTTCAAAGGTTGAAAAATGCTAAAATCTACATCAGGATACAAAGCGTCCCCAGAAGATATTTTTGTGCCAAATGCGGAGATTTGGATGTGTTGGAGGAGTTGTTAGGATGATTGACCATGACAGGCTTTTCAAAGAATTAATATCTACATTCTTTGTTGAGTTTCTCAATTTATTCCTGCCTCAAGTAGCCAGCCAAATAGACCGTGATTCTATCCAGTTTTTACCCCAAGATGTATTTACTGATGTCACATCTGGGGAAAAGAAAGAAATTGATTTGCTAGCGCAAGTGCGTTATCAGCAGCAGGAGACTTACTTTCTAATTCATGTTGAAAATCAGTCTTACACTGAGTCAGCATTTGCCAAGCGAATGTTTAAGTATTTTGCACGCTTGCATGAAAAATATGATTTACCAATTTATCCAGTTGTGATTTTCTCCTTTGACGAACCAAAACGTGTCCAAGCTCAAAATTATCGTGTTACGTTTCCCGATTTAAAGGTGCTGGAATTTCAGTTTGCAGCAATTCAATTAAATCGCTTAAGTTGGCGGGATTTTCTAACGCAACACAATCCAGTGGCGGCAGCGTTGATGGCGAAGATGAATATTGCGGTGTCAGAACGTCCGCAGGTGAAGGCAGAATGTTTACGGTTACTGACAACTTTAAGGTTAGACCCAGCGCGGATGCAATTAATTTCTGGATTTGTAGATGTGTACTTGGAACTGAATGCAGCAGAAGAAGAAGTCTTTCAAGCTGTGGTCGATACAATGGGATTAACTGAGCAGGAGGTGTATATGGAAATTGTCACCAGTTGGGAACGGAAAGCAATACAGGTAGAACGACGGGCAACTATTACTAAGATTTTAAAGCTGCGCTTTGGGGACATTGATGCTTCTTTAGAAGGCATTATTCCCGCTTTGTTACAATTGTCCCCCGATGAATATATGGATTCACTCTTGCAAGCTGACCGTGAGGAGTTATGCAACAACTTTAAAGACTTCTGGATTTTTTGGGGAATTTGGAAAGTCTCCAGTAGGTCATACGTGAGTGGATTGAGAAGAAACTGGAGTTCTTGCTCGTTTTGTAATCCCTTAAGAACCGTCAACCTATCTTTCTTCTCGGTCGTGAAGTACACTGTATAAATCGGGTTGCACACTATATTAGTTGTGTAGTTAACCCCAGCAACACGGGCAGTTGTTTGGTCAAAGTGCTGCCAAGGGCTACTAGCAAGTCCCGCTTCATAGACTTCACTTTTTTCAGTATGAAAGTCCTCGTGGTTTTTAATCAACAAGTTAGATAAATAACCTGCTGACATGGAAATACCAATATCACCCAAAAATTCTAGTAATTTGCTTTGGGTCATGTTGCTGCCATAGTATAGGCTAATCACCAAAGCTTTGATTCCCGGTCCAAATTCTCCCTCGTAACCATCTGGTAGTTCCGCTAAGTAAGTTTTTCCCTCTCTTGGAGAGTAGTATTTCTGTTTACGGAATAAAACGTTGTCGGTTGTCAGTTTGATGTCTTGAACTAAAACTTCTTCGTAGCCTTTAAACTGTGCATCAACTGGCAGCAATTCTTGGGGATATTCTAAGATTTGTTGACGGTCTATTTTGATGCTTTTGTTTTTAAACCCTTTCTCATGATTTTTTGGGGTTTTTCGTTCTTTCTCGGAAGAGAGATTACTTTTTTCGCCTCTGGGTTGCTTGGCTTTGATGTCCGGCTTCCCTTGTTCCCCTTTGAGTCGGTTATTTTCATCCCGCAACCGTTGGTTCTCTTGTGTTAAGTTCTTTACTTCCGAGTTGAGTTGCTCTACTAGGTTCAGTAATATTTCTATGGTTTGACGCAATGATTCGTCTGCAATCTCTGATGGGTCGATGGTTTGCAGGAGTTTATCTACTAGTGCCTCTGTCAACTCTTTTTGCGTCATGTGTCATATTTTATAACACAGGGTGTACTAATCAAATAGGGCTACCCCTACTTATTGAGCCGATACCTATTATTGTTGCAACTGTCATTTTTTTCAGAATTACATAACAGGGCGATCGCTTTTGTTGGTTGCCCTAATTTACTGTATGCTTGCGCCTGTTCGGTAAGTGTTCGCCCGATTTGCTGCAAATTACCTACTTGGCGATAGTAAGCAATGACTTCATCCCACTGCTTAATAGCTTGTCCCGGTTCACCGAGCTGTTGATATCCTCGCGCTAAATTTTCTCGGACAATCATGGACGAAGCAGAATTGTGGTTTTGTTGGTAGATTTCTAAAGCTTTCTGCCAATGTTCAATAGCTGCTGTAATATTTCCAGCTTGGTAAAGCTCAAGCCCTTGTTGCACTAACTGACTACCATTGGGAGATTGGGCACTAACAACCCCTCCTAATTGGAGGGACTTTGTTATTAGTGGTACATTACCCAGCCACAAGCAAAAAGTGAAACTGCACAGGAATACTAATACCAGTAAACCACGCATTCTTGATTTAGGGATTCTACTTGGCATAAGAAAGTTCTTGTGAAAATTATTCTCAATCTATTTCCGGTAGCGATTGAGTTGGACGGTCTCAAGAAGTGTGAGGCAAGCCTTCAGTTCAATATCAGTCGCAACACGATTAACTTGTGGTTTCAGCGCAAAGCCGAAACAGGTAACGTCAAACCCATTTTGTTGAATCCTGGTATAATTCTACCGGAAAAGTCATTTCAATGCGATCGCAGTTCGTTTTGGTCCGCAATCACGGTTGGTTTGAGGAGGGCGATGCTCAAGCATCATTATCCTCTAGAAACACAGGTGCTTCTAACCTACAGCAACATCAACACATTAGCCAGTACTGCAATCTGTCGCGCTAATATTTGCTTCGCTTCCGTAACCGAACCATGCCGCAACTCATGAAGTGCTTGGTGCAATCCTGTGTGAGCATTAGCTGCGCCGTTAATCGCTGTTTGTAAAACTTGTGGGTTTGTCACTCTAAAACCTTTTTCTATGCAATTATTGTGTTATTTTTTAGAACCCCTTGAGAGTAAGAACTTTCAAGGGGTCATAAAAGTCAACACAAATTTAGAGCGATCGCTTTCACGATTTAGGCTCTACGCTAATACTGCTTAGGTTTTACATACTTCATAGAAGAAGTATCCCACTTTTTCCACGCCTTGTGTAAATATAGGAGTATCAGTGAGAGAAATCGTAATGCAAGGAATACCTTTAGATTTGGTATCCCGGATTGACTGGGATCAGGAATATGGTGAATTTTTATTTCAGCAAAGGGAGGAAAAGAAACTTTCTAGAGAAGAGGTAGCACAAGCAATTACCGGACTTGGAGAACCTTGCTCTCAGCAGTTAATTCATAAAATAGAAAAATGGAAGGGCAAAGGCGATCGCTCTGTTTCTTTGTCTCTTATTTTGAAATATTGTCAAATTTTAGGGATCGAGCTTAGGCAATTTTATCCTGTTGTAGCACAAACTCTTAGTTACCCGCTGTTACAAAAAATCTCATCCGTAGCTGTTGATTAATTTCCATAAAATATGTAAAATAATAAGAGATAAAACAAAGGACAACCGCCTCAGCCTGGAAAACTTGCGCGATCGCCCTTTGACCCTTTTACAGGAAATCTTATTATGACCCATCCAACGTACACACAGCAAGCCCTTTCCCGCTATAACCTCCCTCGCCTCAAAAGAATCGCCACCAAACTCGGTGTTACACCCACCGGAGACAAGAGAGCGGCTGACACCTGGGTAAACGCCATCATCGCTCATCAATCCGCCCAGCTTCAGAAAGTTGACAACCAAGCCCTCGCTCAAGCCGAACTCGACAACTACATCGCTGACCAAGCCCAAGTTGTAGCTCCCGAACCCCTCACAATAGTCGAAATCTCATTTGACCATCACGAATATTACGCTGGTAATCACCTGATAGCCGCTATTACCTATGACGACAACCACTTAACGCAACGTTGGGTAGTCATGGTCAACAACAAAGAAGTATTTCGTGCCAACACTCTAATGCGTTGCGATCGCTTCATCTGCACTCACTACAAAGACGGCTCATTACCTGTGCAGGAGAAAGAAGCAACACCCTCCACGACCGAAAACCAAATCATGGCGCATATCTTCAACGAGTGCCAGAATTACGGCTTTGAAATTCTTGATGATGGGATTTACAACAACAACGGCGTGAAACTGGGGCAAGTCGGATGCACTGACGGGAACTGGTGGGTGAAGAGACGTTATTCAGGTCAGCAGCAGTATTCTAACTCCGTGTTTGATGCTGTGCGCTCATTGTCGATGGTGGATACGTCGCTGGCTGAACCAGTTCACGAATACTTGCAAGACCGACCCTTAGAGCAACTGACTACTGAGGAATTACAGCAGCTTTTCAACCATGAAGTGCGATCGCAACTTCAAGAATTAGTCACAGTGTAAAGCCTCGTGTGGGCAGCAGTGAAAATTGCTGCTCACTTTTAGGTATTTTTTGGGCGTTCTTCTTCAAACACACCCAAACCTCAACTCCATTACTTGCTGAAAAACATATTAGTCAAGGAATCAGCATGAGTTTATCTTTAAACCAAAGCGTTTTAATCGAGTCTCCATCTTTAAGGACATCGGCATTAGATGGATTAGATGCTTCTCGCTCTCAACAAGTATTAAACAAAGCTAAAGCTATTGTGTTTGCTGTTTGGAATGGGCAAGGTTGGGCAACTGTTGAACAGTTAGCTCAGTACTTCCAATGTTCTATACAGGGTGTTAAGCATATCTACGAGAGAAATAGTAAGGAGTTCCGGGCTAATGAAACCAGAAAACTTACTGGAAAGGACTTAGCTGATGTTCGCTCCAAACTGGAGCTAGCATCTCGAACAGCCCAAGCCAGAGTATTTTCACCTTTGGGGACACTCCGCATTGCAATGCTACTAACTGAGTCTGAGATAGCAGCGCAAGTAAGAACCATCATTTTAGACTTGGTTGTAGCTGTTCCAAATATCACACCAGTACCTTCTTCTGAAACTCCTGCCCTCCCTCCAGTTGAGCAACGGCTACATACTTTTGTGCAGGCAATGAAGACTTTAGCCGAACTCACAGGTGGCAGACTCAACCCATACATGGAACAGAATTGCAAAGACTTCGCCGCCAATCTTATAGCTGACTACAACAGACAGTCCTTAACCGGCACACAAGAAAAGTGGCTAGGGGTGGTGAATTTTGCGGAGAGCGAACTTGGAAAGAAAGTCCCCCTGAGCGGCGCTCACTACCGGGGACATCTTGGGACATGGGTGAGAACATTCTACCCACACTTGGGCGATCGCCAAGAAACACGATTGGTTAATGGGGTTCAACAGCCCATCTATGTCTACGCTTGTCACGAGCCGACTGTTGCAGCTGGGTTGACCAAAGCTATAGAAGAATTTTTCGCTCATCCCAGTCCTGGTGCAGCGCTAAGGCAGGCAGGTGCTTTCTCAAAGAAAGCTGTAGTTACCGTTTGATAATTATTAGCTGTCTGAGTTTTGTAACCTGTTGGGATTTTATGATTATCCTCAAAGTTCGAGGTTACGCAACCATGAATAACTGCCCCAAGTGCGGAAGTAAAGAAATTTATAGAAAAGCTCTTGATGATTTAGTAGTTTATTGCGATTGCTGTCATCACTCTTGGGAAGATAAACAACTAAAAAGACCGATTCTTGAAACTAGCGTTTACATGAACCGGGGAGCAATGAAGGGTAAACATAATGTGACAGTTTGGTACTGCCCTACTGACCCATCACGTTATTCTTTTTCTCTAACCTACGGTGGTGGAGTTTGTAATTTTAGAGAGTTTGTTGATGACCCGTATCTAAGTGGCAGCTATACCACCCCACAAGAAGCATTAGAAGCAGGTATTGCAGAGGTAAAAAGTGATGGCCAGATTTCATGACACAAGAGCAGCAGCACTAGCAGGGCAAATAGACCAAATCAACGCAATCGGTTGGGAGTTGGCGTGTGACTTCGCACTACAGCAGCACGCAGTTAAAGGCGTACTCTCACCAGTAGAAACAGTATTGCATTTCGATATGTTTCTCGCTAGGTCAAAGGACACAGCCGATACAAGACAGGCAATTTGGGCAGAACAAGTAAACCAAAATATTAGCGGAATCGAATGGTACACCGTCGAGTATGGCGGCGTGACTGTGGAGCTTCCCCGGCTGTGTGAGGAGTTAACGCTTGTTCCTGGCGACAAAGAGATATTGATGCAGTCCAAGTCGGTGGCCCTCGATTTCCTCGCGCAATGGAACATGGTGTTTAAACTGTGGCGTTACGACCGCGAAACTGATGAGCGCTGGCTAGAATCTCGGTGGAGTCAGTTTTACACCGAATACATAAGCCGGGAATGGGTGGAAGTTTGGGCTGAGGATGAGGTCTACCAGATTCTCCTAAAAGATGGAACATTTCAGGATAAGCCTACATTCGCCATCAATGCTTGCTGCTGCTGGGGCAATCCGCTAGCAATTCATCGCACCACTGCATACTCTAATTCTGGCTCAAGCTGGTTTCAATGGAATAACTTTACCCCGTGGAGATAAAAGCGATCGCTATTAAACAAGTAGCAATCCCCACATTAAACACTTTTTCATATTTGGCATAACCAACATGAGAGTCATTGTTACAGTCACCGAAAAGATTACTAGTGAGGCTCACATTAATATCCCCGATGGGCTTTCAGAATCAGGTATTAGGCAGCATATTGTAGACCGCTATAACAGTGGCGAGATGCTAACTGATATGAACATTTTTCAAGTGGATTTTGAATCAATCAGCGCTCTTGTTGTCAAACAAGTGGGAGAGAGTTTATGACTGTTGCACAACTGCTGACACCACGGCCATACTCTCCTAAATCTACAGGAGAAACTGTTGGCAGGCATCCATTGAACTTTTACGAGTCTCCATCATGGTTTACTACGGAATTACTGCGCCATGTTCCGTTATCTGGTGTCATTGGTGAGCCTTGTGTGGGGATGGGAGCGATCGCTTCTTTGTTGAATGTGTGGCCTCATACAGAACATATCTGGACTAACGACATCGATCAGAACTTACAGGCACATTTTCACTACGATGCAACATTAGCCAAATCATGGGAAAAATTTCCCGATTGCGATTGGATCTGCACTAATCCACCATATTCGGAGTTTGCTGCACCAATCATCAAAAATGCGTACCAGAAAGCGCGTGTGGGTGTCGCTGCTTTTTTACTTACCAGCTTTCTAGAACCTTGTGATGATCGGGCGGATTTCTTACAGCAGCACCCGCCGTCACTTGTTCTAATCATGCCCCGCTTCTGTTTTCGTAAGGATAAACGGGGTACTCGTTGGGCTACCGATAATATCACCATCTCATGTTTTGTCTGGGATAAACGCGCAACAGGGCAACAAATTATTATTCGTCCCAAGTCGGCGATCGCTGGATTTTACAAGAACCCTGAACAGGCGATTTCGCCTGAACAGGCTTTTGAGATTGTACGGGCGATAGCCCAAGGGAAATATTTATGAAACAGATGTCACTTTTTGATGAACCTACCACTGTTTTACCAGTCAACTATTATCCAGACTTCCTCACTCTTACTGAAGCCGACGAACTCTACCAACATTGCCAAGAACTGCAATGGCAGCAAAACACAATCAGAATGCTGGGTAAAACGATGCCTGTGCCTCGTTTGGAATGTATTTACGGGGATGAGGGCTGTGATTACCTCTACTCCAAAAGTGTACTACTCAAACCACTGCCTTGGACTTCATCGCTAGCCCAACTGCGAAATAGGATTACTGCTGCCACAGGCTACAGCTTCCGCATTGTCATCGGCAATCAGTACAGGAGTGGCCAAGATTCGATAGGGTGGCACAACGACAGTGAAGCTTCGATGGGGTTAAATCCCACAATCGCATCCATCAGTCTGGGTTCAGTGAGGAAATTCCAAATCAAGCCCATTGGGGGCAAGCCTACTGACTTTTGGCTGGAGCATGGGAGTCTGCTGGTGATGCTTCCGGGTTGCCAGAGTACTCATCTGCATCAAGTTCCTAAGACGAACAAAGTGGTTGGCACTCGGATTAATCTCACATTTCGACCACACGTAGGGGGCAGGAGATGAGTACCGTAATTCTTAAACTTTATCGTGTGTTTCAAATCTCAAATCTTATTAATCAGCAACCAGCCCAGGCAATTGTTTAAGTGATTACTTGTGAAGATTTTTAGACGAGTTACATCTTAAAAAATAGATGTAATAAGCAAGTCAGTCAAATTATTAAAGCTAAATAATGCTAATTGAACCTGGAAAATTACATACCAAGCAAAACTTTAATTTTCTACTTGATTATCAATTTCTGGCTCATATAAAGAGCGCAATTCGTCAACACTATTTGCTGTTTCTATTGCTGACAAGATTGAGCTAAGTAATTTAACATCTTCAAGAAGCTCAATTTCAGGTAATAAGTTTTGTCCAGATGTTCCAAATTTGAGTTTTAATCCTAAAGCTATGCCTTTTAACAATTCTTCTATTCGGGCAATTCGCTCAAATGATGTCATGTACTGCATACGCTGTTGTGCCTCCAATTGTTCTACTTCTGTTTTAAACTCTCGTTCTAAATCCAATGGTAGCGTTAGCATCCAGTCAATAAAAGCTAACAAGTTTACAACAGCATCGCGCTCAACCCCTTGCTCGAACAACCGACGCACTAAAGCCAGCTTCTGCTGCTTACGTTGTAACCTATCACTCTTGGTCTGCATTGCCACCAAATGAGCCATTACCACTGTAGCGAATGGATTACGGCTGGCTTCTAGCTCTCTCCACCTTTGTTGATAGTTGTGCTTTGAATCATAATGTGGGAAAAATTTTGAACCATAAATCGAGAAAGAGTTAACGCATTTTCGGACTTTCTCACCAATCCCAACATAAAGCTTTGAATCAAATCATGAGAGAGAGTTAAAAT
>NZ_JAIVFR010000194.1 GCF_020829685.1 Nostoc sp. CHAB 5715
GCTCAAATTACCAACAATCATCAAGTGCATTGCAGCCGCCAAAAGAGGCCCAACCACACTACGACGTTCATCATCTAGCTTGAACACGACCATCTCTCTACCTTCAAGCTTAGTGGGAATGTCCGATTTCCCTATAAATGCCCTCAGCAAATCAGCTTGGATGAAAGATGAGAAAGTACCTGCTGCTGTGGTCAAAATCCCAGAAATAGTCTTCTCTGCATCCTTAGCACTCAAAAATTGAATAAACGAAGTCGCCACCCATTCATCCAACCTTTTGGACTGTACCGCATGGTCAAGACGTTGCACCAGTTTTGGCAACCGCAGCACCGCATACAGCATCGCCATATCTGGGTAAGGTGAACCCTTGACTAACTGTAAAAGTGCTTTAGCTAACAAGTCCCCGGCTTTAGCAAAGAACTCATCACTTTTACCACCACTGGAAGCATTGCGGTTAATCACTTGTCCAATTTCTCCTGCCATTACCCCATCGCGTGCATCACGCATATAATCTAAAGGATTAATCACACCGCTAAAGGGTTCACCGGGGGCAAATACTCGTACTTTGTAACCATAACGGGCTGCTAAGGGTGCATGGAGTCGTAGTTGGTCGCCCTTCTTGTCGTAGAGTAAAATCGGAAAACCTTGCTGCATAGCACTTTCTAACATCCGGTCTATGGTTGAGTAGGTTTTACCAGACCCAGGCGCACCTATTACCAGTGTTCCCCTTTCGGCATTGGGAAACCAAACACTAGGAGATGCACCTAACATTGTTTGCAGATTAGTAATTAGCGATCGCCACTTGCCTTTTACCCAATAGCGAGGAGTACCAGACCATAGGGTAACTTTATTGTGTTTATGCTCCTTGATTTGCTTGAGTGCTAGGTTAGTTGCTGCTAGTTTCTCACTGATACCAGAGACTTTACCAGTGGTGATTTTTCCCTTACCAGTACCACTGATTTGCAACAACAGTAAAACGAAGAGCATTCCACCTATCATCATCCAACCTTGGGGATTGTTATACTGTTGAAATAATTTGCCAAAGTCAATGCTAGCCAGAGGTGTTTGAAAGGATGACACTTCAATTAATGTCGAGTTAGCAGTGATCTGGTTGTGTGGTAGATTTTTCTGGTAAATGTTCATAGCAGTTAAGTAGGCATTTAGCAGAAATTTTAGCTACCAATTGAAAGCTAGGGAATTGACCTTTTGGACATTTTTTTTAGAGGTGTTAGAAACTCTATTTCTAGAGGAGTTTCAGATACATAACAGCTTTATGAATGATTGCTGTTAAACCTGGCCAATAAATCCTCACGTGAGAGATTCGATAACTGCAACAGTAAAGAAGCATACTCTTGTGAAGGTAGCTCTAGAATAGGGTGAATAATTGTGGCTAATTGTTCATCTAGCGTACCAAATCGAACTGTTAGTAAATTTTCCACAATCATACGTTGCCCTTGCTTTTGAGCCTCTTGCTCCCACTACACATATAATGGTGATAATTTCATGATTAACCTCCTGTCATCCTCATCTATATTTTCGCTAGTCTGTAAATTAGCATTCAAGATACTTTATTTTATGGCGTAATTTAAATCTGTGGTGGAGAGTAATTGCCTCATAAACAACGATTGGTAAATAAGTTTTGAGGCTAACGCCTCATGCGTTGGGCAATCATATTTATGTACTCCAATGGTTAAATCTAGGGTTTCAAACAACTCTAATCGCTCCAATCAATCTACTGCCAAAACTGCTGCTTCTAATCCCAAAGCTAATACCAAAACTCAAGCAGCTAAATCTAAAGCTCCTAACACTCAATTGTCAGACCTTGATATTGACGATATTGACCCAGAACTTCTCAGCGACAGTTATAACCAAGTTAGACGACCGTTACTGCCTTACGGCATTGTCGTTAATGACAAACCCGCCGGACTTCTAATTCCAGAAGACCAGCTAGAAAAGGCTGGCTGGCTTAATATGCCTGATGAAAACGACCTAACCATTGTCACCCTAACTGAAGATGTTACTGGACTTTTAATTACTCAAGCACGTTTACTAGTTTTAGCTTTTGTGCCAGAGTATATCCGTTATAAATCAGACGTTGAAGACTTGGGTGGTTCTTTTGTTGGGCTTTATGATGAATACAAACATAACCTTGACAAGAAAACAATGGATGTGTGTTCAGAACATGCACTGATGTTTCTGGATGAGGATAATCAACCCCTGCATACTACTCCTGTCGTTGTCCGCTTTAAAAATGTAGCTCTCTGGAGTTTTAAGTCAGTGCGTGAGGAGTTTTACCGTTCTTTGGAGAAAACCTTTGCTGACTATTTCCAAGTGCCATTTAGCGGCAAAAGCGATAGGTGGCGTAGCTTAGGTGTGCTGTCAGTCGAGTTCAAAGCTGTAAAAGAAGGCGAAGGTAAGAATAAACACGACTGTTGTAAGACTGTAGTACCCTCATAGTCGGTGCTGGTAATTGATATGCAGTTGTCTTCAGTGGTTGAGACTGAGTAGGGGAGGCGGAGTCAGAATAAACTCCCTTTCCTTCCCCTGTTTGCCCAAGGTGTATTTTTGAATGCAGCTCAGTATCAAATATTTCTTTTATCTCATGGGGTGAAGTAATAGAGGTTTTAGATAAATCTGTCATACTCTACCTCCCATTTTCAGTATTTTTAGCAGTGCTGATGTAGCTAGAATTTACATTGGGAGAACAGGTCAGGGTTCCATTATCGGTATTACCGTTGCGATAACTAGCTAAAGCGGTTTTGCCGTAATCTTTGAGGCTGAGGCGACCGAGGGCATCTGAGCCATTTCCGTCAACTTTGCTGTAATCACCACCAAAGTGCTTTTGAGCTACTCGTTCAATTAGGCGTTCGCCCGTAAATGGCTGTCCTGTAGCCGGATCGATTTGCTCTTGTGTTACTTGAATTTTGTTAGCCATATCAGCCATAAACGCCCTATCTTGGTCAGCTGGAGGAAAAAACTCAAATAGTTCAGCCTCTGTTGGTTGATGCCCTTGCTCCACTTGACTCAGTAACTCTTGACCTCCAGGCTTGGCAGCAATTAACTGCACTGCATAGGGGTTATAACTCATGAACTGGTAGCGACCGAGAGCGCGACCACAATTTAAACCCCCATCCGCACAGGTATGTATACCAACTGCTTTGTAATCCCCACTACCAGCACTCTCAATCTCCGCAATTGCATTTGAGAGCGATCGCAAATCAATACCAGAGAGTGATTGACCTGTTATCGACTGACTACCATTACTAAACGTGCATGGATTAATCTTCTCTATTACTCCAGTACCGTTGGTAGTCTTAGCTTTCGGCTCTCTTGTAGCTCCGGTTGGTAAAGACGCGGTATTTGTCCTCTGTTCACTCAAATTGCCTACAAATATTAGGGAGTTAACCTTGTAGCTGAAAAAAGGAACAGGCCCGATAAAATAAGGTGTACAACCCATTCGCCAAGCACAAAACCGAAAGAACAAAGCCGTATCTACCGTATCAGTGGTTTCATCTGGCTCCATTACCACCACCTTAAAAGCTTTACCAAACGGTAGCCTTCCTGTTGGTTCCCGACCGTTATTCACTGCTTTCAGGATACCCCGCCCGCCCTCGACTTCTTGGTATTTACCGGAAATCCACTGTTTACCTTCTAACTTACTGCGATCGCTACGACCTGCATTTTCCAAATCGTCCAGTTCTAAGTAAGCACAATCTTTTTCAGTACAAGGCACAGAAAACCCTTGCACGTCTGAACCAGAAATCGTATTGTTACGGCGGTTTTCTGTTGGCCCATAAACTACATCAATCCGCATTACCAAGCTACCAATTTCAGTGATGGGATTAGGCATTAATCCTAAAGGTACTTGTCCCAAACCAGGAATATCCGAAACATTGCTATTCATCCAACCTGTAAATTGTTGTAGCTGTACTGCATCTAAGTTAGGAATTGAAGAAATAGAAAACTCTGCCAAGTCAATTTCTCCCAGCTTCATTTGCCCAACTTCATACTGTGTTAGTACCTGAGCTAGTGTTAAATTAGATGCGGCAATTAAGTGAGATTTTAGTAAGGTTGCAACAGGTGTAATATTGTTTACTTGTGTCTTAGCTAATTCTGGAACAACCTGAGCTAAATGGCTCAATGTCTGCTCCCCAATCAGGGGAAATTCACTCAAGGCAATTTTGTTTAAATCTATACTGTTAATGTCTGTGTTCGCCTCTGGTTGTGTGCCCAGAGCGATCGCCTGGATCGCCTGCAAAGAAAACTCCTCTGCCTGTAATGCTTCACTGATATCTCCTAACTTCAAATATTGGTCAGGAGTCATACCCACATTCCAAGTGCGACTCAGGTCATAACCCAGTGTTTGACTGTAGGGACTGCCATCAATTGCACCGGATTGACTGATACCTGGTAGCTGGGCCAGAGAAATGCGGCTCCAGTCTGGCAGCAAAACTTTAGTAGCAGGTAGTCGAGACTGAGGATTTGCAACTTCTACAATTCGAGTCGGTAAATTGCCATCACCAATTGTGTTGATTGTAGCTTGTGCGGCGATACTATAAATAATACAAGCAATGACAACCAGAAGAGATATCCATGCTTTTGGTATCTTCATAATTTCAGTTTTAAAAATGACAGCAACTATACCCAAGTAAGCAAAGTAATTTATTTAATGAAAACCATTCTTTTGTTACTTGTGGGGTATAGTTATCAGTAGAAATATGACTTATAACTCTAGCTCTGGCGATGCTGAATGTTGACTTTTCTTAGACTTGTAACCTGAGCCAGAGCCATATCCTGATAATTGAGGATTGGGATTAGCAGCCGATTCAGTGTAAGGTGTATCCCCAAGATTGATTTCAAAAATATTCTCTTGATAACCATCCCTAAATTGGTCTGCTTGCAAAGGATTACTACTATCTCCAGAACTTGATTGCTCAACACCGTAACCTTCAGATTGATAGCCACTGCCAGACTGACAATTACTACTGTCGTCAGTATCAAGATTTTGGTTAATTGTAGGTTCGTTATTCATTGGCATTACCTAAAAAAGCTGTATCAATGCCAGCATAAAAAGATTTATCTAGTATCAGCATTCACCTATTGGACATTAATTTTTTAGCCGATTGGCTATTTTTGGTGATGCGCTCATATCGAGATAAAAAATGGAGCAAATGAATTTGATTTCACCAGAAGTAATGGCAGAAATCAGTGATGGTAATAGTACCAAACTGCCAGACAATACCCGAAAAATGCTGCAAATTCTGGCAAGTTTAAATACACCAAAAGAATTATTAGCAAGTCTTTTGGAAATAGCTGAATTTTCCCTACACCATGTTCGCTACCTTGCAGGGCCATTGGTAATTCATCGCAGTCCTTGGAGTGATACGATTCCCCAATGGTTAAAGTTTGCTTGTATTCAGGATCGATTGGAACTTATCTTCACTGAATATGAACAGAATCAGGTTGGTGTTTCCAGCACAGCCACAGAAGTTCTTACCTACATGATGCCAGCAACTTACGAAGCACCTTTACATAGGGATTACGCTGACCTTTATCTTTGGGTAGGTAATGAAGTTTTAACCAAATACGATAAATTACCAAAGGGTTGCAAGAGTTTTTATGAATTTATAGGTGATGGTGATACGAGCAATGCCAGCAATAATCGTATCATTCATTTTAATCAGGTAAAAAATGAATTCAACTATCTTAGCAGGTCAATTCGACGCAGCATAGTTAAACACGCAGCACAAGAAGGATGGGGTAAGCGTCATGTCAATACCAAGTCTAACTTAGACTCGACCCAAAGCACTCCAACTCCTAAACCTTCATCAAATTCAACTGTGCAAATTAGCTTGTTCTGAATTTTCCAGAAATCCTCAGTCTATTCAAATTTTCAGATGAGGATTTTTCTGTTAAATGGAAGCGTTCGCTTCTTGAATTATGAACATAAATTTTCAAGTTAGTCATCATGAATACTCAACAAATTCAAGAAGTTTTAACTCATCTCATCATTGGAATTACAGCCTTATATACCATTGTAATGGTCGTTGATTTCGTTGTGGGAATAGTCCATCTGTGGCAGAAATTTACAGTCAACATCGAAAACACAACATCTGAAAAATCACACCTGGAATCTATTGATATTAAGAAATCTCTCAAGTTGAAAAATCAAAATCAATCAACTAACCATATTACATCAAAACCAGAACCTCAACCAGACAACTTTATTAGCATTGATGTAGACAAAATTGATTTACGTACAGCCAGAAAAATTGCTACTGCCATAAAAAAAGCTTCAACATCCAATCCTGACTTAATTATCAAACAAAAAGTCAACAGTAAAAGTGTTCCTTTAGCCTGGTTGCAAGCACAGATTAAGCATCGTTTAGAACTGGCACCAGAAATTGTCACACCCATTATTAGAGAATTGGCTCCTACTGCTTTTACATCTGTTCGAGAGAATATTCAGCATTCTAACATTGCAAAAACAGGTAAACGTAAAGTCAGTTAATCATATAAAGAGAGGAATATCGATAGTATTACCTCTCTTTAATAGGGTTTCAAATCTTTGTATAAAACTAATTTGAAGTTGCTATAGCAATCCTAAATGAGTCGTGAAAAATATAGAGAAGGAAACGAACCGCCAAGAACGCCAAGGACACAAAGGGAAGAAAGAAGAAAGAGATATAGAATTTTCACAAATGATTTAGGACTGCTATAGATATACAAGCTATCGCTTCTAGGTGAAAAATTCAAATTTAATTCATTATGGCTACGAACTTAATAAATACAAATAATATTAGTATTTATACCCCAGAATATACTCTTGTTTCCAATGTTTCAACTATTAATTATGCTCTCCAAGGTCTGTTTCAGGCAGAAATTTTAGCCATAGATTGTGAAACAACAGGACTTGACCCTCTAACTGATTCTATTAGACTGATTCAAATAGCTGCACCAAACCATCCAGTAGTGCTAATTGATTTACCAGCTATTCCCAAAAGCGATCGCCCACTACTCAAAAAACTGCTTTGTAACTCTGCTGTCAAAATTGCTCATAATGCCAAGTTCGACTGGCAATTTCTCACACTTGCAGGACTTCAACTAATCAAAGTAAATTAGTTTCTTTAGCTGCACAGTATCCCATAATTCAAGCATTGCTTTCTTACCGCCGTCTATCCAAAATTATCGGCACTTTTACCGAGAAACTACCCCAGCATATCCACCCCAAAACTGGGAGAATTCATCCCAACTATTATCAATTAGGGGCAAAATCCGGTAGATTTTCTTGCCGCAAACCACCTCTACAAAATATTCCCCGTGATGAAGCAGCTCGTAGCTGCTTTATTGCTGCCCCTGGCTATAAAATTATCAAAGCCGATTACTCCCAAATAGAACTACGAATTATGGCTCGGCTTAGTGGTGATACAAAGATGTGCCAAGTCTATCGCCAGGGGGCTGACTTACATCGATTAACAGCATCTCTAGTAACTGGAAAATATATCAATGAAGTGACTGAAGAAGACCGCAGACTAGCAAAAGCAATAAACTTTGGATTGATTTTCGGTATGGGCGCTGCCAAACTCCAAATTTACGCCCAAGTAAAATATGGGGTGGCAATGACATTAGAACAAGCAAAAGCTTTCAGTCAACGATTCTTTGAAGCTTATCCTGGAATAGCTAGGTGGCATGAAAACATCAAACGTAAATACATTCAAGGCATTAAGGAAAGTCGTACACTAGCAAATAGACGACGGAGATGGGTAAACAAGCCCCGATTATCAGAGCTATTTAATCATCCAGTACAAGGTTTAAATGCCGACATCAACAAATTAGCTATGGTAAAACTTTCAACGACCTTAGCTAAATTCAGAACAAAACTCATCTGTGTAAGACATGATGAAATTGTACTGGAATGTCCAGAGACTGAAGCTGACCAAGTTAGCCATATATTACACAATTGTATGGTTGCTGCTGCCCAAAAGTTTCTCAGTCCTATTCCAGTTGTTATAGATATTAAAACATCAAATAGCTGGTGAACTACCCCAACTTGCCGAGTAAGACTGAAGTTGAATTTGCAGTCAAGCTATTCTGAGAAGATTTGTCAAAAACTCAACTGCCCTCCTCACAGTATAGCTCGTGCAAAAATGTGATTAGAAGGCGTTTCGTTTTTGACTCGAAGCACTATCCCCGCCCTATCCCAATACCGTTCAGTTAAGAACATTTATCTGTTGGGGCGGGCTGTTCTTGAGCAGGGGAAGCAGGGGGAGAAAAAAGGCTTAACTGAATGAACCGTATTGCACCCTATCCACTATTTATGGCTGTTCCTGAATCGGTATTCTAGCGATTATAAATAACGGAACTATTTTAACTATATCTGCTTACGCAGATTGAGAGTGAATCAAGAGTTTAAAACCCAACTAAGCGGGTTTTATTGGTGTGTCTATAAACTCTGTGACTGACAAATACCTGATGTAAAAAATAAGTTCCAATATTTACATATTTGAGGTGTATTAATGTCTAATCCCCGGATTTTAGGGGCAAGAGAAATTCATCTAATTTCACTCTACAGTCACTGGGAATTTGGTATGAAACCAGAAGAATTTTATGCCAAATGGGATGTTAGTTATGAACAAATTGCCCTAATATGCTGTCGTTCTGATTCTACAGTCCGAGGTTGGTTTAAGCAAGGTAAATTTAGACGCTATCCTCAGCCTAATGATTTACGACATTTGGCATTCATGGACTTTTTGTTGGAACATTTTGAAGAAGTTCCCGAACAACTTTGGCAATTGCTATGTCTGACTCATTCGCCTTGATCTCAATAACATTTCTATTCTACATATAGCAATCCGGTTTGATTACTGAAAGGTTTTTAAAACAAAAACTTTGCCCTGCAAGGTTTTCAGACTCACTACACTTTCTTTCATTCTAGTCGTAATGCTATATATCTCTCCAATCAATCTAATACACACATAATTCTAATTGTCAATATCAATTTGACCTGTCTTTGAGTATACCTCCTCGTTTAAGGTAAAATTTGGCGATTTTAAAGCACATAGCATGGTTATTTTACAGCATTTTTAAGGGGTAGAATATGACTTATTCTGAGCAATTAAAACCGTGGTGTATTGTCCGTGGTATTCCCAATCAAGAAAATATTGTTGTGAAAAGATTCCGCCGACGTGATGATGCTGTTGCTTATCTGCAAGTCTTGAAGCAGTCAGGCAGAGATATTGCTTTTAAAATCATTTTTAA
>NZ_JAIVFR010000195.1 GCF_020829685.1 Nostoc sp. CHAB 5715
AATTGAAGATTGAAACTGGGCAATTGATTGTTCAAGATGGAGCGCAGGTTTCAGCTTCCACTTCTATTTCTTTGTCTGTTATCCCCGTGGGGATACTAAGGTGTAAAATACCGTCAGCCCCAACATGAGAACATAACTTAATACTTTGCATTACTGTTTTCTCCTATTCCTTGGTTTATCGAGAACTGGGTACTACCTCATCTATGATGCCGTATTCTTTCTCAATAAAACCCAACAGCTTCTCCTCCACAGGAGTCAAATACGGTCGCTTCAACTCCCCCAAGCTCTGTGCTGAAGCACTTGGGGTATCTTCCAAGTTCTCGTTTTCTCGTAACCTACTGATGCAATCACTTACGGTGGGAGAAACAGCGCCATCGCAAAGGAGCTGCATCTGCTGACATTCCGATGAATAAGCCAATTCCTGAGAAATTATCTAGTCAAATCGACGCAGATGTTAAACTCGCTATGAAAAAAGCTATTGAAAGACACCGCCGTTTAGTAGAATCTATTAGCATTTGGCAAAATGGCCAAGTTGTGAGATTAACCGCAGAACAAATTCCTCCTCTCAACTTAGATGAGTAAACTATTTTCCCTCATTCCAGATCAAATCCGAGATAAATTACCACTGACGGAAGATAAAAAACAACTACTTCAACAGCAAACTATTAGTCAAAATATCCCAGGAACAATTCTGCGGGATTTTCAAGCTCTTTTAGAATTTCTCCAACCCAACGGCGTTGAAGTTAGTAGCACTTATCACTAATTATCGCTTAAGTATCTCCAACAACTTAACTCACAATTGAGTTATCCCATAGATATTAACCTCAAACGTCCTGTACAAAAATCCTATCCTTATATTCACGGTCTTTATTTTCTTCTCCGCACCTCTGGACTGTCTCAAGTTATTACCGAAGGTAAAAAGAGCAAGTTAGTTTTAGACCAAAAATTTCTGCAAATTTGGCAAGGATTAAACGACACAGTTTTCGGTTAGATTTTCGCATAGCTTTTGACAATTTAAAACCTTATCTCCAACCCTATTTCCCGGAATGGTCACAAACTTTAGTGATTGCCGAAGGCAGTTTTACTGAGGGTGTTTATATATTTAAAGCCACTTTACAGGATGCTTGGCGACAGATTGCTATTCCTAGTTACTCTAATTTAGATGAAGTCGCTGCCGCAATTGTGCAAGCATTTGATTTTGACCCGGAACACCTCTACAGATTTATTCACAAAGACCGTTTAGGAAGAACTTTGGAATTTAATCATCCTGTTGTCGAAATTCCCCCTGATACCTGCGATTTTCGTTTAGGCGATTTATCCCTAGAGGTAGGTAGTCATTTACAATTTATCTTTGATTTACTGCAAGAATGGGAATTTAATTTATATGTAGAGAAAATTGAGCCAGCTAATGCCAAAATGAAAAAGCCCAAAATTCTTGAATCTCATGGTGAACCGCCAGCGCAATATGGCGAAGAGGCAGAAGCCTGGGAATAGATTTGCTACTGTGATGGGCTACGTTCTAATCCATACATACGTGTCCGAATTGGCAGTGCGATCGCTCTATATTGGTTTTCAGTTGCAGTTCCAGCTACTGCTGGATAATTCTCTACTGCCAACCTTGCTATTTTGTCCGAATTTCTTCCCGGCTCGGCAATCTTTTCAGTTGTTCTTGGGTACTTGCAATCTGTGATTTTATTTTAAGAAGATTTTGGACAACTTGTAAGCTGAAATACCTAAAACTTCGTTAAGGCATTAATCAAGCGATCGCTTTTTTTGGATAAAGAAAATGGACTCTAGTAACAAAAATGGAAGAAGAACATGGACGCAAATCCATATAAATACTACTCCTAGCCAACTTTTCCCTTAAACTTGGATAACTTACTAACGTTGCGATCGCTTGCTGCCGTAAGCATCGCTAGGGAGCAATACTCCTCAAAAGTGCTGTGGGTGGAACGGTAAAGCCTGCGAACGCGCAATTCCATCAGCGCCTTGCCAGCTTCAAAAACTGCTCTCTCCACTTTCCTCTCCAAGTGCAAGCGATCGCTTTGCTCTTGCTCAGTTAATTCTGGAACTTCAACAGCAGTAACTGTAATCGTTGCTGAACCTGGATCTATTTGCTGGGAAATATCCTCGTTTGCAGAGTTAGCTACTGAAGTTGAATTGTTAGATGCGGCAGAGGTGGCTTTGTTGCGTCTAGAAGGTAGTTTAGGCATTATTCCACCCCTTTAGTTCAACAATATTTTTTCAGAGTCAATTACAACGTAGATTTTGGAAGTAGTTGATAACTGCTCCGGCAAAGCCCACCGCAGGCATCGCTTCCCACGTAAAGGGCGTTACCCGCATTTCTCACAAGCTTAAGGTCAGAGGTGCAGAGAGGCAGAGGGGCAGAGGGGAAAGAACTTGTACAATAACTCTCCTCTGCTCCCCTGCTCCCCTGCTCCCCTGCACAAGGTTTTGAGAGATGTGGTGAGAAATCCGGGTAAAGTCATTCACTGCGCTGACAATTGCCCAACAGCCACCTTTGCCTCTCAGTTCGGGATTGTCCTTAGCAAGGATTTGGCAGACTTCGCCGATTTGGTAGGTGTTTGGTACTTTCGTCCTTTCCATGATGCGCTGCACAACATCTTTGACGATTCTACCAGTGGGAACTTTGCCGCCAGCAAGTTCTACTGCTCTTAGCCACGCTTCCTGCTGTTCCTGGGGTTCAAGCTTTGTCATGGGTCGGACTTGGCGCTCATTCGTGGGCAAAACTTGATCCAATGGATCACATTTTTCAAGCAAATTATCAAAAACAACAGCTGCGTCCATCAAAAGGTAAGGTTGTCGGCGGCTGTAACCAAAGCGATGGCTTCGCCAACGCCAAGGGCGAACGCGGCAGTATTCTTCAAATGTGCGGTGTGTGGAACGGTAAAGCCTTCTGTCCCTCAATTCCGTTAACGCCTTCCCTGCCTCAAAAAACGCCCGTTCCACCTTCCGCTCCAAGTGCAGGCGATCACGCTGTTCTTCCTCTGTCAACTCTGGAACTTCGACAGAGGTAACAGTTATGTCTGCTGAAACCGGATCTTCCTCGTTTGACATATTGATTAACGCCGTTTCCACTCTATGAAGCAAATCGACATTAAGTTGCAACTCAGTTGAGCTAATCTTGCTTAATACATATTCCGTAACTATCAGCAGTTATGGCTAATCCATACTGGGAAACGGATTTACCGAGCGCCAAATGCAAGGAATGGTAGCTTGAAGTTCATTGCAACGTAATAAATACTTAAGATGACAGAAGCGATCATCTCTTCAAGAGAAGCAAAAAAGTAACAGTTAAAAGGTTTATTTCATTCGAGAGCATTAGCTGATTCCTTTACTGCCGTCATCAGTTCATCAAAACTGCATTCGTACAGTTTCATGAGTTCGCTGAACTGATCAATTCGTAGTTTTGGAATAGTTTTTCCATACTCCCAGTTACGAACGGTAGATTCTGCTATGCCTACACGGCTAGCAACATCTACTGTTCTTAGTCCTTTTCTTTCTCTTAGCTGCTTCATATTCATTACCTAAGTTTACCAAGAGTGTATTATATCTCATTAAATTATCTAGTTAGTAAACTTGGTTAAAATATTTCATTGTGCTATTGACAAGCGCTAATGGGTTAGCAGATAATACCAATATAGAGAAGCGCCCTAGACTCGCAATCTCAAGCGCTTCTCTTGCCCTAAATTTAAAGGCTCATCAATCATGACATACCAAATCTACAGTCATCAACAGCTACAACTGAAATCTATTGCTCGGCTCAAGCAAATCTACAGCGAAATCGCCTGCACAGTCGAAGTAAGCGACAAACGCTGTAAGAATGCCTGGATTACTGCGATCACTGAATATCAAGCTAGCAAGATTCAGAAAATCGCCCCTGCTGCCCCCGACGAACAAGCCCTCGCTCAAGCCGAACTCGACGACTACATCGCTGACCAAGCCCAAGTTGTAGCTCCCGAACCCCTCACAATAGTCGAAATCTCTTTTAACCATCACGAATATTACGCTGATAACAAACTGGTAGCCAACATCAGCCATGACGACAACCATTTAACGCAACGTTGGGTAGTCATGGTCAACGATAAAGAAGTATTTCGTGCCAACACTCTAATGCGTTGCGATCGCTTCATCTGCACTCACTACAAAGATGGCACACTGCCTGTGCAAGAACAACTTGCAACATCCTGCACTACTGGTAACGAAGTCATGGCGCAGATTTTCAACGAATGCCAGAATTATGGTTACGAAATCCTCAACGACGGCATTTACCAGAATGACGAGAAATTAGGCGAAGTAGGACAGACTGACGGCGACTGGTGGTTTACACGCGCAGCAGACGAAACCCAGCGCATACCCTGTGACTCGGCAATGGAAGCAGTTCAATCGCTGTCGATGGTGGACACCGTACCCTATGCAGAAGCGTTTAACTGCGAAGAATTGCTAGACCGACCGTTTGAAATGCTCACGAACGAAGAATGGGGGCAGTTACGAGAGTTAGTAGCAGCGTAAATCAGTAGCCAGAATCCAGGAGTCAGTAAAGAAACAAAGAACAGGGTGCAGAAGTTAATAAAATCTGCCTTCCTCCTTTTCTTCCTACCTCTTCCGAAATTCTGACTTCTGAATTCTGACTCCTGAATTCTTCCCTCATTTTCCCTTCATTCACCAATCAATATGCAATCCACCATATCAATCCTCCAACACTGGGGCTACCCTCGCTTTGCTTTGGATCAGCGTACTAAAGAGGGCATCATTCTGGGGCTTCAATACTACCCAAATGGTACTGAACTGGCTAAACAATTCGGTGGTGGCTGGCGTTATGCTCTGATGCCTGATAAAAACTCTGACGAATTGTTCCACTTCCAGGAAAATCAAATCCAACCGCTCTCTCCAGAAGAATTATTCCGCCAAATCACTGCTGAAATTGACCTTTACCAACAGCAGATAAATATTCTCAATCGGCAGTTAACTGCATTAACGAAGGGCGCAAACAATGGCTAAGGAAGTAAACAACAGCTTTAACCGTAGAGCCAATCATTTGCTGCGTTCACTTCAGCTTTGTGGCGGTTGTGTGCCATACAGAAAACCAACCGAAGCGGGCAGAAACCTTGGTTACGAGGTGGGCAGCACGAGACATCGTTCTCTCAATCCACTTTTCGTCAGCGCCATGATGGGCTTTCCCAACAGTTGGGTAGATATCTCATGCGACAGTCAGACCTTGACAGATGGCTGTGTGCTGCCACAATCCCCAGTTTCAGTCGGCTCACTCGTAATGAAATTGCAGCGCTTACGAGCAATGAGCTTGCAGAATATTGCCAACTCTATAGACAATACCAAAGTCTCAGAAGACAACACAAACAACAGCTGATGGCTCTGGGGAATGCCATTGTCCCTCAATGTGCTGCACCTATCTTTGAGCGACTCAAAAGAATTTTATCCCAACAACAGAAAAACGCATGATTGAGTTAATTACTGCCCTTGAAACAAGCTGGTATATCTCTCCACCTTGGGGTCAAACAATTCCACCTGTTGCAGTTAATTTACTGGAGAGAGTATACCTCAGAACTACGAGAACATTCGGCTACTGCTGCGGTATTCAGTGGAAACATGAATGCTGGCTTTATTCAATTGATTGCGGTAAAAAAATCCTTCACGCCACACAAAACCAAATCATCGGGACTGGAGAATTAGAAGCCATCAGTGTGCAAAAACCTGCTTTCGTTCTGGGCGAAATAGTGATGCTCTGTTCTCACGATAAAGGAACAAAGCAACGGTTGATTCTGGGGATTGCGCTGGTGAATAATTCTTGGTTTTATGTCGTTGAATTGGTATCGCCAACGTTAACTCAATCACTGACTATATGCAATCGTTTCTCACTAGTCGGTGAAAAAAGTTTGGTGCGGGTATTGAAATAATTCTCTCTAATCACACAACGAAAAATTATCACCTTATGTCACAAATTGAAATCGCCGAAATCATAGAGCAAATCAAACAAGAAATTGAAGTTGACGCTAGTGGTCAAGTGAAAGCTAGTCTTCGGGCAACTGCAAGACTTGCCAGGGTCAGCGCTGCGGCAATTCTCAAGACCTTAGACAGTGTTAACCTAGAACCTTCTAAACTGGCTCAAATGCTTATGGAATCAGGCTTTGAAGCTGTTAACCTAACCGAATGGAGAACTGTCGGTATCCCTGATATGGCGATCGCAATCATTTTAGAATACTACGCTTACGAGGCAATAGCGATCGCCTACGGCGGGCGCTTGCGCCATCGCACAGAAATTGCTGGAGAAACCCAAACATTAGATGAGCCTGTTGGGGGCTGGAAGGGCAAAAAGATTGAAATTACGCCAGGGGCTTGAAAGTGCGGGTCAGTTCTACAGTGAGCTAGTCTCCGCAGTTGGCGAGGCTATTGGGGTAGCTGATGGTGAGCCAATATGGAACTCCTACCTGGGGCAGTGGCAAGTTTGGGTTAACTTTGGAAGTGGATGTAAGTCGGTGGTGTGCTTCGGGAAGGTGGGAATGTAGAGATCGAATAGATCGTCGCAGACATCGCTCTGACCAAATTCTCCCTACCTTATTTAATAAAAGGATTTTCAATCTTTAGTTCAGCAATCCCTTGAAAATCATTAGCATTTCTTGTAACCAAAAATGCGTCTTTATGTAGTGCAGTAGCAGCAATAATTGCATCAGGAAGCTTAATTTTATACTGTCGTTTCAATTGGATTGTCTGCTCTTCAATCTCTCTTAACAAGGGAACTGAGTCAAACTGGGATAGTAAATCTCTGATCGCTTGCTCTTCTTCTTTTTCAAAGCCTGCAAAACTTAATAATTCTATGTGGATAATCGGTGAGATCAGAACTTCGTGCAAATTGAGAAATTCTTCTGTAAAAAATGAATTAACTGTTGGTTCATCCGCAAGATAATAAATAAAAATATTTGTATCATATACGTATCTCATTCGTCCCACTCCTGACGTACAGCATCTAAATAAGCCAGCATGGCTTCTTTTTTATGCTTTAAAAGCCCTTTAGCTTGAGAAACTTTTTTATAGTTTTTTTCCCAATCTAACAGCATTGATTCTGGTATATCTACTGTAATTGAATCTTCATCTTGATATATAAGATAATGTTTTGGTATTTTAATTATTGGCACAGTTAGATTCTCTTGTTTCTCAGATTTATTGGTTTGATTATAACGGATTTATTTTAATTCTTATCAAACTTGATGACTGTCAATAAATCTCTACTCTGTTTCATGAACCCAATTTATAAAAGAAGTGAGTGAACGCAATCGCTTGAGCATTTGCACTGACTGGAGCAATCATTCTACCGCGTGGTTAATGCGTCATCGGCTGGGACTTAGGGTTGTGCTGTTGGATCTCATGGCTGGGGTTGAGATTAAAGGCGACGAGGCGATGATTCAGGCTTTGGCTGAGTTCTCGAAACGCAACGCATCTCACGTTAAAGGCATTCTCAATCTGACCATTCCGCTATCGGAGTCTGCTTTGTGGATTTTGGGACAGTATCTCTCGCAACTGGGCTTGTCTACTGAGTCACGAAGACCAATGGAGGATGGTCAGAGGGTTCGGTACTATCGGCTGAATACTGAGGATGTCGAGTTTATCCAGAACGTGCTGGATTATCGGCAGAGGCAACGGGAGGAGAAGGAAAGGAAACGCCAACAGTAGACATTCGTGTATCATCATTGAGGTGTCAATTGTCGTTAGAGTTTTTTATCTTGAAAAAAGCATAAATCTTCTATGCCTCGAAAAACCCCACCTTCATCCCATTCTACTCTTGAAACTCCGCTGGCTCTCTTTCAATTACATACCCGCTTACAGTTTCTAGAAAAAGAACACCAATCATTACTCAAACAGATTAAGAGAAAACGGACAGAACTGATTTTGAAACCAATTTTCCTCAGCGTGGCGTTCATGCTGGCGTGTGTTGTGCTGTTGATTATAGGGCAAGTAGGCAGTAAACAGAATACTGCCATTGCTGCCAAGTTAACCCAAACGCCGCCAGCGCCTACAACTTTAACTGAAAATAATACTCTAATTGCGAGCAATACTATGTCTGATGCTAATGCCGTAACTACCCCCTCGTCTGGTGATAATGTCGTAACTACCCCCTCTGGATTAAAGTATGTCGAGTTAAAAGAGGGGACTGGGACGACTCCTAAACCTGGACAAACGGTTGAAGTTCACTATGTCGGTACTCTAGAAGATGGTACTAAGTTTGATAGCTCACGCGATCGCGGCCAACCCTTCAGCTTTAAAATAGGTGCTGGACAGGTAATCAAAGGTTGGGACGAAGGACTTAGCACTGTGAAAGTAGGCGGTCGTCGTCAGTTAATCATCCCCCCAGAGTTAGGTTATGGCTCTCGCGGTGCTGGTGGTGTAATTCCACCTAACGCCACTTTGCTGTTTGATGTGGAATTGCTGGGAGTTAAGTAGAAACTAGGGCATGGGGGTGCTGAGTTAGGAGTTAGGAATTCTCTCTTCTCCTCTCTTTCCCTAGTCCCCAGTCCCTAATTCAATAATTATTATCTAGCTAAATTTTTATAGTTTGTAATTTAGAAACTTTGTAAAGTGTGGATTAAACTTTAGTTTTGCAGTACCTATAGGCCCGTTGCGGTGTTTAGCTATAATCACTTCTGCAATGCCGCGATCAGGTGTATTTGGATCGTAATATTCATCGCGGTATAACATGATTACTAAATCCGCGTCCTGTTCAATCGAACCGGATTCTCTCAAATCTGACAACATCGGGCGTTTGTTAGTACGAGATTCTACACCTCGACTCAATTGAGATAAAGCAATAACTGGTACAGATAATTCCCGCGCTAAACCTTTGAGTTGACGCGTAATTTTTGACAATTCTTGTACGCGATTATCACCTGCTCCTTCCATCAATTGCAAGTAATCTATTACAATTAATCCTAATTCAGTTCCAACTTCGGCTTGCAGTCTTCTTGCCTGACTACGCATTTGTGTAACTGTAATATTTGGCGTGTCGTCAATATAAATTGGCATCTCCGAGAGGAGACGAACAGCACGACTTAAAGGTTCCCACTGTGTTTGACTCAGGCGTCCACTCCGCAGATAACTGTATTCCCAAATTTTTGATATAAGCAATGGTTTTATTACCATAAATAATTTCGACATTAGCTATAGCAAAAGGTTCAGGCGATCGCCCCATTTCAATCA
>NZ_JAIVFR010000196.1 GCF_020829685.1 Nostoc sp. CHAB 5715
CGCTGCAACAAAGTGCGATTCGTTATTACTCTTGATCACAACCAAGGTTGAGAACCGACGAAAAAATCAGGATTTTTCGTTTGGTTTAGTTTCCCAGGCTCAAAGCGATCGCCTAAATCTATGTCAAGCCTCAATTCTTTATTGACAGACTACTAATTTAACTGTAAAAGGCTCCTGGTTTGTTCGCCTACTACACCATCGGGGGACAACCCTTTTGACTGTTGAAAAGCCTTTACAGCTTGTTCTGTCGCTTGGTCAAATACCTGATTGGCTTGTTGTAATTGAATATTAGCTTTTCTAAGAGCTAATTGCATTTCGCCTACATCTTTTCCTTGTTGTAATGGGCTTGTCAGCTTTAAAACTCTCGGATACCCCACGTTTGAGAATCCTTCAGCAGGAGAATTATAAATACAATCTAAGGTTTTGTCCCCTAAATCCCCATCTTCAGCAATCTGTTTATTTGGATTTGCCTTGTTCCACAGCTTTTGGAAAGCTTTGATTGAATTGGGGCGGATATCTCTGATTTCATCAGATGTGCAATCAAAGTGCATTGGATCTTTGTCGCCATAAGTCCATTTCCATCCATGACTGGTCATTAGAGATTTCACATCTGCCCACTCTTCTATGTCTAAAGACGCACCCTTTTGATGGTCTGATTTTCCTGGATATCCTACCAGATTATTAATTAATCCCCTCTGCTTTTGGCTATAAAGCATTGCTTGGGCAATGACAGAACGATATGCACTATTAATAGTCAAAGGTTGTGCGTAAACTCTCAATGCTGCTTTTAAGGCATTCCGTGCTGGAAGCTGGCAGTAAGGGAAAAGTCCTTCACCTCTGTTAATATTTAAGTCGGAAATACTGACTAATGAATTAGGAACTAATTGATTTAATTGCCAAAACAACTGCAAATCTAATCCACGAACTGCGATTGTACTACCTGCTGTTATTTCTTTAACTAATACCATAATTCTATTTTCGCTCCCTGTTGAGCTTTTTTAGCTTCAAGTAATATCTGAAGTTTTCTACATCTGGCATCATGTCTTTTCCAGAAATCCAGCTAAAATTGCAAAAAGACGGGGCATAGGGGTATAGCTCATCAGACTTACCGGGATGCCAAAAGACAGCAGCAGGAGGCTATACATCCAAGCCTATGTAAGACAAAATTAATTACATAAATTTTGACTTGAAATCCTTATCCAGTCAAGAACTCATGTGTAAATTTTTCTGTACAATTACTTACTACACCCGACATCCTTCGATACCATCAGTCGGCATTCGCTCATGCGCTTTGTGAAAAGTAGTAATCAGTAACTTAGCGATCGCGGGCATCGGCGGGTATTTTGAATGGTTCAAGCAATTGCAATGTAGCGATCATTTAGTTTCTGTGTGCGAATCCAGATCCGACTAAGATGATTTTGCATTACTTCTTGCAGTGTTGTGGGCTGTTGTTTCATATCATGTCCGGGTAATTCGTTATGATTCGATAGTCATTGCACCCCACACGCCAGATGCTCCACTTGGGGAGACCCCTTGGCGCTAGCCTCTCCCCTTGGGAGAAGACCGCACTGGCTCCCCTTAATCCCCTCCCCGATGCCTTGGGGAGGGGAGAGAAAGCGCAGCTTTGGCTCTTTGGGGTGATTCGGGTTTAATAAGTAATCAACCGGATATGATATCATTGCAACCATAGTTAATCAGTCAGACTACAGACACGATCGCCAACCCCTCCCTACTCTTCGGGAGGGGTTGGGGGTGGGGTTCTTATTTTTGATTTATGCAAGAGGTCTAGTGAACAAATGGCAAGCAGATGGATGAGAATTTAGCACTTTCAGCCTACCTGTTTTGCCCCCTTATCCAGAACTCACGTTATATGAAAGTTTTTCCCTGATCTTTGAATCAATTCAGCGACTAAACCCGTCCAACCTGTTTGATGGCTAGCACCAATACCTGCACCAATATCGCCATGAAAATATTCATAGAACAGAATTAAATCACGCCAATGCGGGTCAGTTTGAAACTTTTCTGAGCTGCCATAAACAGGCCGCTTACCAGATGTTGGGTTTTTCAGGAAAATTTTGATCAGCCTTTGGCTTAATTCATTTGCCACTTCTTTCAGATTCATCTCTTTCTTTTCACCAGAAGAAGTAGAGCACATAACTTTGATTTGATCTCCCCAAAAATCATGAAACTTCAACAAAGATTCAATGAGAAGATAATTCACAGGAAACCAAATAGGCCCGCGCCAATTAGAATTTCCACCAAACATTCCATATTTTGATTCTGCTGGTTCGTATTCCACTCGATACTCTTGTCCATTTGCCCGTAAGACATAAGGATCATCCTTATGACATTTTGACAAAGCTCGGATACCATAATCGCTCAAAAATTCTGCTTCATTCAGCACACGCTCCAAAATCAATTTGAGTCGCTCTTTATTTACCAGCGACAAATAATAAAGTCCATTTTGATTGGGGAGGACAGAAACATTCTCGTGTTGAGTAAGTTGAGGGCGATTTTTAATAAACCAATTAACCCGCTTTTTGAAATCTGAAGATAAATATTGCTCGACAATATCTTGTTCAATTGTTTCTACAGCAAAAAGTGGAATTAACCCGACCATTGACCGCACTTTCATTAACAGTACACCTTCCCTGTTCGCACCCTCAACTACACCTGGAGGAGCTTTAAGAATATCATAGTAAAACTTATCTTCTTTATCCCATATATCTACGCCTGTACCACCGACTTTATTCATTGCATCAGCAATTAATAGGAAATGTTGGAAAAATTTAGAAGCCATATCTTCATACTCGCTTCTATACTTGCTACTAGACTTAGTACTAGACTCGCTACTAGGATCTTCTTTGGCAAGTTCTGTGGCTATTTTTAGCAAATTTAGACAGTACATTGCCATCCAGCTAGTACCATCAGACTGCTCTATTATTGCATTAGGAATTTGAATATTGCTTCTATCCAAAACCCCAATATTGTCTAATCCTAAAAATCCACCTTGAAAAAGGTTGTTGCCTTCAACATCCTTACGATTCACCCACCAAGTAAAATAAATAGATAACTTTTGAAAGATTTCTTCCAAAAACTTTCTGTCAGCAGTGCCATACATTTCCTTTTCTATGTTGTAAACACGCCATGCAGCCCAAGCATGAACGGGTGGATTTACATCACCAAATGCCCACTCATAAGCTGGTATTTGACCGTTGGGGTGCATATACCATTCGCGCGTAAATATATACAATTGCCTTTTGGCAAATTCTGGATCGATTAGTGCCAAGGTAACGGTATGAAAAGCTAAATCCCAAGCAGCAAACCAAGGATATTCCCATGCGTCTGGCATGGAAATAATATCTTCATTAAATAAATGATCCCACTGACGGTTTCTGCCCCATTTACGTTGTTCTGGTGGCTTTGGTGGAGTGGGGTCGCCATTGAGCCAATCATAAACTACATAGTGATAATATTGTTTGCTCCACAACATACCAGCAAAGCTTTGTCTTTGCACATTTCGCATATCCTCGGAAATATCAGAAGGACAAACAGCTTGATAAAATTCATCGGCTTCGCGCTGGCGAGTTTGAAGTATAGTTTCAAAATCATTACCAAAAGGAGAATTTAAATTTTGATCGCTCAACCGCAGTCTAACTACTTTGGTTTCTCCTGGATTAATTGTCAAGTTGTAATGAACTGCGGCTTTTGTCCCTTTTTGAGTAGAATTTACTGTTTTTTCATTTCCGAAAGAAACAATGTAATCATTTATGCTATCTTTGACGGGGCCGGAATTCTCACCCCATCCAAATCGTTTCTTGTTTGTTTCGTTTTCTGTAAACAGAAGTTCTTTAGCAGCTTCGCTATAAAGCCATCCTTTGCGTAAATTTTTAACTTCATCATTATCTTGATAAACAGCTTCTATGACGCTTAGGTTCGAGTCAGTTTTGATAGCTTGCAGGTATTTAAATTCTTTTGTTTGATTTTCATACCCCCAAGACCAAGTATTGCGAAGCCAAATAGTTGGTAAAAGATGCAGTTTGGCGGTTTCTGCTCCTCGGTTAGTAACACTAATTTTGATGTGAATATCTTCTGGAGTATTTTTAGCGTACTCTACAAAAACATCAAAGTAACGATTATCATCAAAAATCCCTGTATCTATTAGTTCATATTCTAAAGCTGCGGGATTGGTTGCTTTTCGATGTCTGTTTTCCTCAATTAACTGGCTGTAAGGGAAAGCTTTTTGCGGATATTTGTAAAGATATTTCATGTAGGAATGCGTGGGAGTGTTGTCAAGATAAAAATAATATTCTTTGACATCTTCCCCGTGATTGCCCTCACTGTTGGTTAAACCAAATAGCCTTTCTTTCAGAATCGGGTCTTTTTCATTCCAAAGAGCGATCGCAAAACAAATTCGTTGTTAATTATCGCTAATCCCAGCAATTCCATCTTCGCCCCAACGATAGGTGCGGGAACGAGCTTGATCGTGAGAAAAGTAATCCCAGGCAGTGCCATTAGCACTGTAATCTTCTCTTACTGTTCCCCACTGACGATCGCTCAAATAAGAACCCCACCGCTTCCAATATTTCTTTTGGCTGCGATCGCGGTCTTCTAGCAATCTTTTTCCTTCTGCTGTCTCTAGAATATCTGTCATTTTTCGTTTCCTTTTATGATGTTTGTAATGATTAATTTGCAATAATTAATAGCATTCATTAGCTATTAACTTTCAAACGAACCTAAATATTATTCGTGGCGTTGCTGAATCGAGGAATGATAACAACTTGATAAAATTTCTTCCCCTGCTCCCCCTGCCCCCCCTGCTTATTTCTCTGTAGCTAGCCAAGCACGGAGTACTTCTCCAACTGACCAAGCTTGAGCAATACAACCTTTAGGTTCCATTGGTGGATCACCATTAGATATTTCACTGATAGTTCCAACTCCAGCAGTATAGAGGTGATGTTGCATCGGTTCTAGAAATTGCCGAGCAACGGATGGGTTGTTGAACACACGTAAGTGAGCTAAGACAAATGAACCAATTAACCATTCCCAAACTGTTCCTTGGTGATAGGCGGCGTCACGATGACGTTGATCTCCACCGTAATGACCGATATACTGCGGATCATCAGGTGCAAGACTGCGTAATCCGTGAGAAGTTAGAAGCGATCGCTCGCACGCTTCTACTACTTGCCGTTGTTGTTCAGGAGTGAGCGGACTTTCTGGCAAGGATACGGCGAAGATTTGATTTGGTCGCAAAGAGGCATCGTTACCATTTGGGCCGTCTAAAACATCAAAACAATATCCCTTGGCATCATTCCAGAAACGACTAAAACCTTTTTGCGTAGCATCAGCCATTGCATCATAGTCTTTCTCAGGTTTTCCTAACTTTTGGGCGAACTGGGACATTGTTCGCAAAGCGTTATACCAAAGGGCATTCACTTCTATAGGCTTGCCAATGCGAGGAGTAACCACCCAATCACCGACTTTAGCATCCATCCAGGTCAGCTGCACTCCTTTTTGCCCTGCATAAAGCAACCCATCGTTGGGATCGAGGTGGATATTGTAGCGTGTTCCTTGACGGTGAAATTCGATAATCTCTGCGAGTTTGGGAAATAAATCTGCTAATAGCTTGTCATCACCAGTCGTAACAAGGTAAAGGCGGATGGCTTCAAAATACCACAGTGTTGCATCAACTGTATTGTAGTACTCTTCTGTGGGTGGCTTATTATCGTCAGGAAAACGATTGGGCAACATTCCTTTATTGATATATTGGCCAAAGGTGCGAAGAATGGACTCTGCAATTTCGGGACGATTAGTGGCAAGCGTCAAACCGGGTAGACTAATCATGGTATCGCGTCCCCAATCAGTAAACCAGTGGTAACCGGCGATAATGGTTTTCCCACCTTGTCGGTCAACAATAAACTGATCGGCAGCGAGTACAAGTTGCTGCACCCAATCAGGAGGTGGAGGCGCTTGTGGCGATCGTTTAGCTTGCCAGTCTGCTATCAGCTTTTGCTCGTACTGATGACGTAAGTCTAAGGCTACTGCACCGTTTAAATTAGGATTTTGCTGCGTACTAGCGACAAAAGTAAATGAGCTTCCAGGCTCCAGTGTGGCTACAAAAGTTGCTGGGTGAAGATGATCGTCTATATCGTTTAGTCCGCGTTCCTTTTCGGCTGCGAGTTCAAATCCATAGTACCACTCGTTCTTAAGTGAGGCATTACCGCTATCTGTCAACAAGTACAAAGGTTGCGCTTGCGGAAACACTCTCACACCGACTCCATGCTCAATTGTTTTTACACTCATTCGCCAATCCTTGGCAGGCCATTCTTGAGCATGGGTTCTGCTGTGATAATCGCGGTGATTAACAAATGCTTTGATTGATAACTTAAGCGATCGCTTTGCTCGTCGCAAGTAGTAATGAATATATGTAGTATCAGATCCAGGCTGCATCCAGATGCGTTTCTCTAATAACGCACCTCCACAAGCAAAGCTCCATACGGGTACTGTTCCTTCTAAATAAAAACTTTCGATATGGCGATAACCTTGAGGAGCAACTGTGCCATTTGACCAACGATTGGCAAACAGGGGATAAGAGTTGCCTTCATACTCTGCTGTTTCATCTAGCTTTGCTAGTAGTAAAGTTCGCTGCAACGGTGGTTGCAGTGCAGCCACAAGTAAACCGTGATAACCCCGTGTTGATAAACCTGCTACTGTACCTGAAGCATAGCTGCCGCTACCATTGGTTACTAACCACTCACGCGACTCTGCTGCATCAAGATTTCCACAAATTTCACGTCCAAAGCTGATGCTCATAAATATACCTAATTATGTCACCAATATTCTAAATTCTAGTTTCCACATCAATAACTTTTATAGTACTCCTATTTGATTTTTGAAAAGACTCGGTATAACTCGAAAAGCCTGATTCCCCACTCCCCACTCCCCACTCCCCACCTTACAAAGGTAGGTATTTTGTATTTGGTCATTTTTTGACCATTTCAGCCGATGCTTAAATCCTGAAACGACCAAACTACGTTAAATACTTGATAATTTTCTCAACTATTTTTGAGATTCCAAAAAACCTACCCTTGAAAGCTGTTTTTCTACTTATGGTGCTGGGTTTGGAGACTGAGCATGAACTATATCTAACTCTTCCAAAATGTCTTTGTCGAGAACTACATTTACACTTTCTAAATTCTCTTTGAGTTGTTCGAGTGTCGTAGCACCAATAATTGTGCTAGGCACAAACCAACGACTCCGCACAAATGCCAAAGCTAGATGCACTGGACTAAGTTGATGGCGTTTGGCAATTTCCACATAAGCTGCTACTGCTTGACTTACTTTTGGTTTTAAGTAGCGTTGACCAAAATTTTCAAACAAAGTGACTCTTGTTTTCTCTGGTTTGCCATTTAGGTATTTACCAGTCAAGAAGCCAAAAGCTAAAGGACTATAAGCTAGCAACCCAATTTCTTCGTGATAAACTGCTTCTGCTAAGGCTCCGTCAAATACTCGATTCAGCAAGTTGTAAGCATTTTGAATCGAAACAACTTTGGGCAATCCTAATTGTTTAGCAGCGTTACTAAACTGGGCAACTCCCCAAGGTGTTTCGTTACTCAAACCGATATAGCGAATTTTCCCTGCCTTAATTACATCGGCAAAAACTGCTAGCTGTTCAGGGATGGGAACCGTTTCTTTCACCTGAGTCGGATCGAATACCGTTTGCCCAAATCGTGGCACGTAGCGATCGGGCCAGTGGATTTGGTACAGATCAATATAGTCTGTCTGTAATCTTTTCAGACTATCATCTACAGCTTGTTTGATATTATCACGGTCAATTGCTTTGGCTCCACCACGTACCCATTTAAAGCCTCGACCAGGGCCAGCAATTTTAGTAGCTATAATAAGTTGATCTCTTTGTTGACGCTTTAACCATTCCCCAATGTAAGTTTCAGTTAATCCATAAGTTTCGCCACTTGGTGGGACAGGGTACATCTCAGCCGCATCAATAAAGTTGACTCCTTGGGCAATAGAATAATCTAGCTGCTCGTGGGCTTCTTCAATGGTATTTTGCTGTCCATAGGTCATGGTGCCCAGACAAATTTCGGAAACTTTTAAGTCACTCTTGCCAAGTTGGTTATACTTCATATTTCTGCGTTGTTATTCACTCGATTGAACAGTGATATTTTTGTTGGAGATTTTGCATTTTGTCAAGGGCGCTATTATTTTTAAGTAAATTACCTTCAAACAACACTGGATTCGGCACTTAGCCAATATAAATTTTTCAGCAAATACAAATATTGATTGGTAAATACTACTAAAAATCGATAGACAAACCGTATCTAATGGGTACAGTTGTTTATTATTGCATAGATGAACCAGATAAGTAAGCTAGTTTGGAGTAAGAAAAATTATAAAATTGTAGTAGAAAATACTTGCTTTTATTGAGTATTTGTGAAATAGACTGTTTTAGCCTGAGTTTATACTACAGTAAGTTATTAGACTGACCGTAGTATATCAAAAAATTTTAAGATTCTTCTACAACTAAGCCTTAATAAATGTTCATATTAATATACATAGCTCTAAGTAGCTTGTATTCACGGAAATCAAAATATACCAAATCTACCTGGGAGAGTTTACAACAGCTGATAGCAATGACAAAGTTTTAGGGTTGTAAGGACTTGCATAACCAGGAATTTCTTGCTGCGATCGCTTCCAAGGATACTCATGTCTATAGCAATGTGATTGAAGGCGTAGGATGTGTCTGGAATCAAAGGAATTTCCGCTCACCCAAGAATTTATCTCACAGATGCTGGGTGTAAATAGCGCTGGTGTCACCGAAGCAGCTAGCACCCTGAGCCAAGCTGGAATAATCGCCTACCACCGTGGTCAGATTAAGATCCTGAATCGAGAGGCTTTAAAAAAAATCTCTTGCGAATGTTATCAGATTATGGAAGACGAATTCGGTTGTTTATTGGACTTATTGCCCAATAAACGACGAAAATAATTTTTTTTAAGCTTCTGTGTACGATACCGTACATACTCAAAGATGTGTGTTAATTTAAGCTTTTTGAATGCGTGAATGCGTGACTTTTGCCTTGCGGTACTAGAGCGTTAGTCGTTTACTTTCGAGGATTTCAGTTGCTTTCTGGGCAGAAAGTGGGCGGTAGAATAAATAGCCCTGTACATCTTCACAATTAATAGATTTCAAGAACTCCAGTT
>NZ_JAIVFR010000197.1 GCF_020829685.1 Nostoc sp. CHAB 5715
ATGGAGCAGGTGACATTGAGCGTAGACGCGCAGCGACTTGTCGTAAGACATCGCCATTAACAAAATTTATTGAAACAGAGGTTGATTAAATAGCCAAAAAGTTATCCATTGTTACCTAAACTTAGCTATCGATTAAAGATCGGGCATATCTTTCCAAAAATTCACTGACATTCTTGGTTGAAGCGGGAAGAGAACATCAAGTCTGTTTAATCAAGATTAAGTAGGTTTGAGTAAGTTTTTTGAAGCACATAGTTTAATAGTTCAACATAATGTAATAGACACTAAAAGTTAATGGACATGGCACAAAGTAACCAACTAGAGATTCGCCACATTAGTCCTGAAGTGAGGAAGTTGATTAAAATGTACGCCGATGTTAATAACTGTACGCAGTCTGAGATGTTGGAACGCATTACTTTGCAGTGGGATGCTCAACAAAGCGAGAGCGAACGACCGCCAGGAAACGAAGATGAATAGCTTTCTTGGATAATCTTTAGTCAGCTTCTAGCGATAGGCTTTCATTAATTTGGCTCTTTAGTTGTAGAAAAACTTTCTAGAGATTGGGTCTTGTTTGAGGGATTGAATAAAATCCCTCAAAGTCATTATGCTGCCTGTTAAAGTGAATTTAGGAGTGCCATTGTGAGCAACGATTCTGACTTCACCATCTTGGATCTGAATCTTACTTTTAATACTATCCCATAGAGTATCGAAGCTTTCATCATCCTTGCAACCATTGGCTTCAAGGAATCTTTGGCGTACTTCTGTTTTTAGTGCTAGTGCTTCTGCTGCTTGAGTCCGCGTTTCAAAATGCTTAATTACATCTTCGTAAACACTCTCCCTTAGAGTTTTGTTTTCAGCCAGAACTTGCTCTAACTGAGTTTTTATGGCTTGCAGTTGGGACGCTAAAGCGGCTGATTTCTGGTATTCAAGTTTTAAGGCTTGCTTTGCATTCGCTAACAAGGCTTTATAATCTAGCTGATCTTGATCTTGATTTTTTTCGGATTGCATTTTTATCTCTTGATAAACAGATTTGCGGTGAAAAACTCTCGTCAGTTCTATTATAAAAACTGGCGAGAGTTTAATAAATATTTTCTGTGTTCTCTAAGTATTTGTTATTATTGTATCAATAATGGTGATTCCGAGTGAAGATTCTCCTGGATACTACTCAGACTAGAACTTATGTGGGAGCGGATAGCTCGTTCATAAACACTAGTCTGCTGAGTGCGTACCCCTACAGCTTGATATATTAAGTTAATTTCTGGAAATTCAGACCAATACATCAAAAAAATGTCTTTAGCTGGAGTAATAATTTCATAATTATTCTCTTGTCTTTTCTTTCTGAGCTTACAATTATTTAGCTGTAATTTTTGTCTGAATAGTTGTTCAAATTCTGAAATTAAATCTGAAGTAGTTTTCATGGTTTATACACGTTAAAACGTGTTAATGATGCAAAGACTATCTTGTGATACTACTCAGTATGACACTTCAGATACCTCTTACTATATAGTGTATCAGTTATCCGGTTTTTGAGAACTTAAAGTTTATCTTTACGTACTCTTTTGGAAAAGCACGCTATGGGTAGCGTTTCTAAGAGTTGCGGTACTAGTTAGCAGAGGCATCCTGTATAAGTACAACGGCTAAATCATCGCTTTGGGGGGCAAATCAGTATCTACAGGCTACAGCCTGGGCCTTCAAGTCCTTCTGCAAAGCTGATTAATTCCAAGTAATCTGGATTTTCTACGAACTTTTTGGCTGCTAGCAATCCGGCAATGCTCCAAGTTTGATAAATTCTGGCTTCTTTGCCAATCAAACGGCCATTGTTGCCATCGTAGTATTCTGGAAATTTATCCTTAAATAAACGCTTTTCGGCAATGGCGATCGCTGCTTGGGCAAGTTCTGTTCGTCCTGCTTTCACTGCCGCAGCACTAAATAACCACAGTAAAACGGGCCAGTTACCGCCGTTGTGATAAGACCAAGCGCTGTTCTTAGAGTCACATCCTGTAACAATTTTCCACTCTAAACCTTCCAAAGCTGGAAAGCAGATTTTAACAGGCATATAGCCAATCAAGTCTTGCCAGCGTTGGGCAAATAAATTCATGATGCTTTGAGATTCGGCATCGCTTGCTAAAGAAGCTAAGATTGCCATCAGATTTCCCAGAGCAAAAAAGCGAAAATCCATCCGTCCCGGCCCCAGATTTCCGGCTAAATATCCTCCACTCCCAGGTAACCACTCGGTCAACCAACTGGGGATAGATTCTGAGTGGATGTTGAATTTATTTGCAACTTCTTTACCAAATTCGTTACCTTTATAACGATAGATTTCCCCCAATCGCTTTAGGTCTAGCCAATAATAGTTGCGGATATGATATTTCAAAGATCCCAATCGCCTATTGACTTTACCGAGGTAAGTATCGCCATCCCCATCTGGTAAAAGCAATTCACTAGCAGCCCTGAGAGAGGCATAGAATAATACTTGAATTTCTAGAGGATGTTCGTAGACTCCCATGCGACGGTCAATCATAAACGCGCCATCGGGTACTAACATTGTTGGGTACAGGGAAAACCGATGTACCAGGCAAAGATCCAAAATTAGCTTGATTCCTTGTTGAAAATCTGGCTGACGTGCTAAGGTCAAATCGCCTGTAGCTTTTTCATAAGCTAGTAGCAGGAGAATCCACCACATACAAGAATCAACTGGGGGAACGCGAGCGATCGCCTGCTCACCAAAATCAGCGACCAAAAATTCCTCATTTCCATTAGAATGGACTTTGAAACTTGCAGGCATTAATCCTGCTCCCGGTTCAAAGCAGTCCATCTGCTTTTCATGACTTTGTAATTTCAGTGTTTCTACTAAGAAGTTACGCACAATCTCTGCTTTGCCATGCATGAGAAACACCAAGGCACAAGGGACAAAATCGCGGAGGAAGCACTGGTCATAATTGAGTGCATCTAACTCTGGATCGTGGGCGGCTACAGTACCAATGGGTTTTCCTTGGTAATAAATTACCGACTTTTCTAACAATTCCCAGGCTTCTGCTTCTAGCAGACTGTTCTTATCGATCGCGCTAGTCATGGGCGTCTAATTCCACTAATGGTATGTATCGGCTCAATTGTGGAAAGTACGCAAGCCTTACCTCAAGCTGACCAGCTTTCTCGGAAATCAGCATACAGAGTCAATCCACCATCTACGAATAGGGTTTGTCCGGTGATGTAGGCGGCTTCATCCGAAGCTAAAAAAGCTACCGCAGCTGCCATCTCCTCTGAGGAGCCAGCACGCCCCATTGGGATGTGACTTTCCACGATCGCCTTTTTTTCAGGATCATCTATCCAGGCTTCATTTATTGGCGTGACTGTTGCTCCGGGGGCAATGGCGTTGACACGAATACGTCGGCTGGCATATTCTAATGCTAAAGTTTTGGTTAAGTTTTCCATACCGCCTTTGCTAATGGAATAACTGATATACATCGGTCGCGGAATAATTTCGTGAACGCTGGAAATATTAATAATCACCCCCGGACGATTAACAGACAGGAGGTGTTTAATAGTTTCACGGGCGCAGAGATAAGCACCCCGGAGATTGACTGCAATTACCCGGTCAAAGTCTGCTGTAGTAACTTCGTGGGATGGACTTTCTTCTTGAATGCCAGCATTGTTAACTAGAATATCTAAACTGCCAAATTCCTTTACTACGGTGTTGACCATCTCAACAATGTCTGACTCTTGAGAGACATCTCCCTGAACCAGTAGCGACTTCACACCACAATTTTCGATATTTCCGCAGGCTTTTTGCAATGCCATCTCTTCCGTATCTGCCGCAGCTTCCGGGTATGAGCGGTAATTGATGGCGATGTTGCACCCTTCTTGAGCGAGTCTGATAGCGATCGCTTGACCGATACCTGAAGTTGCACCTGTAATTAAAGCATTCTTACCTTTTAACCCTATCATATTTCCTGCCCTTACTTGAATTTGCACTCGGTCAAACAATTTTGGATTTTAGATTTTAGATTATTCTTCATACACATCTAAGATTTACACTGTCAACCCCCAATAGAGGTAATTTAAAAATATAAAAAACTCCACGCCACTTGCGGGATGGAGTTTCCCGCCGCTTTCTATGAAGTACATTTCATCCCCAACCCCTCTCATTGCCAAGGAGCTACGGTGTAAACACAAGTTATCCGATTACCCAAAAGTCCTCTAAAACCTCAAAGAGTCCTATCGAACATCCCTCTCCTTAATAAGGAGAGGGACAGGTTTTGCACAAGCAAAACCTTTCTTGAGGTATCTTTGGGGCAATGGTATTAGTCCCTAGCGCAAATTCTCTGGCACATTTTCAGGAACTACCCAATAGTAAATGGTTTTGCCCTCTACAGTCAGCGTCTGGTCTGGTTTCCAATCGCCCATATCGAAGGCGTGGGAAACAATACGACTACCAGGTTTGAGTTCATTCAATAGCTTGGGACGGAGTTTGGCGTTTACTTCTGGCAGTAAGTAAAGTGTAACTACTGTTGCTTCACTAAAGTCAGTATTAAACAAGTCTTGTTGGACAAACTTCACGCGATCGGTTACTCCTGCCTTCTTGGCATTCTCATTAGCTTCTTTGATGCGTTCAGGGTCAATATCTATGCCAACACCGCGCGTACCAAACTTTTGTGCCGCAGTATTAACAATTCTCCCATCACCGCTGCCAAGGTCGTAAAGCACATCATTCTTACCCACTTTTGCCACTTTCAACATTGCATCTACCACTGGCTGTGGTGTAGGCACATAGGGAACATCACCAGGGCGTTCTTGTGGTTGAGTTGTGGGAGTTGTCGCAGCTGGTGCTTCGCTTTGTTCTTGTGGTTGAGTTGTGGGAGTTGTCGCAGCTGGTGGTTCGGTTTCGGTCTGACCCGTTAAAGTAGAAGGTTGTGTCCCGGCTTCCAAATCTTGCTGTTGTGGTGTACACCCAGCAATTCCTAAGCTGGTAATACTAACCCCTGTAACCAGTAAAAACAAAATTTTTTTGAAGTTCATGAATTTTTTCCTTGATTGAGTAACTTGTGGTCAGTAGTTAGTAAAACAACTGATAAGTCATGTGATTTTGAATTGCTTATAGTGTGAGGTTTAGGTTGCACAATCCAAAATCGTTCGATGGTTCCTGAGCGAAGTCGTTGGCGCAGCCTCTCGTAGAGAAGGACTGAGCGTAGCCGTACTCCTTCCCTGCGGGACGCTGCGCGAACAAAGAAGCAAGCTACGCGTAGCGTTCCGCAGGAAAGTCCAAAACTGTATTAAGTCCTACCTTGGCGGTATTTATTCCAAAACAACAGGGGGATACCTGCTGCGACAACTAAAACACCTGCAACTGCTCCCACACCTGTATAAACCAAGCTGGAATAAAGCAAGTAACCGCAGACGGCACAAAAGAGTAATGGTGTGAAAGGATAAAATGGCACACGGAATGGGCGCACTATGTGGGGTTCGCGGATTCGCAATACTAGCAGTGATATGCCGGAAAGCAAGAAGAAGAACCAAAATATCGGGGCGGTGTAATCGACCATTGTTTCAAAGCCTTTGCGGGTAAGCGTGCCTAAAAAAACCAGTGCTAAGGCGATCGCAGCTTGCAATAATAAGGCATGGGTAGGACTACTAGGACGTTGTTCCCAGCGTCCCATAAAACCAAATAGCGAAAAATCCTGTCCCAGTGCGAAATTGGTACGCGCTCCGGTAAAGATTGTGGCGTTGGTTGCTCCCAAAGTAGCGATCGCAATCAATACACTGATAAACAAGGCTCCTGGTGCGCCCCAAATAGAGCGCATTAAATCTGCGGCTACTGCTTCTGACTGGGCCATGTTTGCTAATCCCAGTCCCCGCAGGTAAGCCAGATTGATTAGTAAGTAAATGGCAGTGATAATGCCAATACTCCACATTAGCGATCGCACAATATTACGTCGTCCATCTTGAATTTCTGCCGAGATGTAAGCCGCTTCATTCCAACCGCCGTAAGACAGCAGTACAAACACCATCGCCAGTCCCCACGTTCCTGATGATGCAGATTCTACAGGAACGGCAGAATTAGGAATGGCGGTAAGCCCAAAAATTACTACCAGCAACAAACCCAGAACTTTCGCAGCACTCAGCAAGTTTTGTGTCCTGCTACTTACCCGCAAACCGATGATGTTCAAAGCAGTTAAAAGTGCGATCGCTATGGCTGCATAGATAGAAGACGAAAACGTTCCTAGCCGCCATATCTGAGAAACATAATCGCCAAAAACAAATGCTAACAGAGCAATAGAACCAGTTTGAATCACTGTCATCCGCGCCCAGGCAAATAAAAAGGCGACTCTTTGCCCGAATGCACGTTTCAAATAATAGTAAGCACCACCAACATCGGGATAGACAGTGGCTAACTCTGCATAGCACAGCGCTCCTACCAGAGATACCACACCACCAATTAGCCAAAAAAGCAGTACATCAGTATTACTACCTGCTTGATTTGCGACTAGAGCCGGGGTTTCAAAAATCCCCGCCCCGATGACAACACCGATAATTAGAGCCACTGCGTCTGGTAATCTTAGGGATGGCTTGGGTGCTGCTACTTCAGTTGTTGCTGTCTGCTGAAGCAAACTGTAGTCTTTACGTCTACTCACATTACTTCCTTATTAGTGTTGAGTGGGGACTCGCCGCTTTGTTTCATCTTTTTTTGCACTGTTTTACCTATATCTCTATGGTTCAAAACAAATGTGACTCAAAAATGACAATCATCAGTGATATGCCTTCAAACGGGAATATCCATCTCGCCACATTCAAAGCAATCTCTTTACAGCGATCGCTTCAATTTCTCTTGCTAGACAACATCTATGCTTTTCAGAACAATGGCAACTTAATATGAGACAAGGAACTATGTCCCAGTTCCCTGTTCAAACCCAAATGTCCCCCATCTACCTCCGATTTTACTCAGAAATATTTACATTTTTAACTTATTTTAATTCTGGTTATAGGCTAGAAAATCTGACTCAATAAAACGTCTTCCGTGAGTGGGATTTATACTAATCTAGAGAATGATTGACTAATAGTGGGTAATCGTGCTTTATTTTATCAAATAGCTAGAGACAGCGATCGCCTGTCTTTTTCTGTCACGTTTATCTACCTGCACCCTGATTAAGTTGAATTAATAACTAAATGAGATAAGTAGCGAAAGCGCTATATCTTCGTAATACACCACAACAGTTCAAGATCGTACTTTCCTATTATTCAGCTTAATTTTTTAGTTTTAATCTGTCTGTAGATAGATGCAATGTTGCGGGCATCATCAATACCACGATGGTGTGTACCTTTTAATTCTATCCCCAACTCATTGAAAGCCTGTGCCATGCCAAATTTCTTAGACACACCAAGATATTCTGAAAATTCCTCTTTGATATTTATGTGTTCGTAACTAAAAGGATAAGGGAAATTGTGAAACGCGCAATCTTGAATAAATTGCTTTTTGTCGTAATTGCCCCAAGAACAAAAAATATGATTGGGAAATGAATAAATCCATTCTTTGAAGCGAGAAATTGCCTCTAAAAATTTTGGCGCTTCCTCAACATCTTGCTGACGAATACTAGTCAATTCGTTGCAAAAACCTGTTAGTTGGGGATGTCTCACAGGTTGAATGAATTGCTGAAACTCGGAATCAATTTCCCACGTTGCTCGATTGAGCATCACCGCACCGATTTCAATAATTTCCATTTCATATTAAACTTTAATAATAAATTATACTTAAGGACATAGGGAATTTAGACTGATGAAAAAGGTTTAACCCAACGGAGTTGGATAGCGATATTAAGAGCGATTCCAGCCAACGTAAACCACAATACACTTTCTCCCGCCAACACCAAAAAAGGCCAAATTGTGCTATTATAATTCCAGCCAAGTTCTATCTGAGTTAATCCCCGCACGAAGCCAAAGGCCAGTACACCACCAGCCTTGAGTTGGGGATTTTGATCTGAGCGGATGATATAGCGGTAGGTGACACCAAATAGGAAACCAGTAAAACTTGCAACTGCACCACTCACCCACAAGTGCCAGTCAAGATCATTTTGCAGACATGCGAGTATCTGAAAATACTTTGCCAGTACGAAAGTATTCAAAAGAATAGAAAAAGCAAAAGCAAAACACACAGATAAACCCCCAATTATTCCAGCTTTCAGGGATTCTAGGCGTTCTGCCATTAGTTGAGCATCTAAAGTTGCGTTCACTCTATATAGATAGGGATTAGGTATTGGGATTTTCCTTACTCTTCAGTATGATAAATGCTATAGCAGCTTTGTAATTAATTAAATGCTGCTTTTATGTGGGAATTTTGATGATAAACTCCGTTCCCACGCCTGGTTGAGAATTCACATCTAATACACCTTTGTGTTTCTCTACAACTATTTGATATGTGATCGACAAGCCAAGTCCAGTGCCTTTCCCAACGGTTTTTGTGGTAAACAACGGCTCAAACAAGCGCTTTTTAACCCATTCAGGAATACCAATCCCATTGTCAGCAATCCGAATTACAACCAATTGTTCAGAATCTATTTCTGTTGCAATTTGAATCTGAGGAATTAGATTGCTCATTTTGCCCTGCATTATAGCTTCATCAAGGGCATCAATTGCATTTGCCAAAATGTTCATAAATACTTGATTCATCTGCCCAATATAGCAGTTTATCTCTGGTAATACTCCATAAGTTTTAATAACCTCAATGGCGGGAAGATCGCCATTAGCTTTGAGGCGGTGTTGCAAAATCATTAGTGTGCTATCTAGACCTTGGTGCAAATCAGCAGGTATTTTTGTATCAGTATCCGAGCGACAGAAGTTGCGGAGTGAATTAGAAAGGTTCTGAATTCGTTCACTTCCTACTTCGAGTGAGTTCAAAATTTTTACCATATCTTCGAGAACGAAGTTAAGTTCCAAGTCCTTAATAGCAGTGGTAATTTTGGCTGTTGGGTTTGGATACTCTTGTTCATACAGTAGGAGCAACTTAGTTACTCCTGCAACGTATTCTTGCAAGGGTGGAATATTGCTGGAAATAAAGTTGATGGGGTTGTTGATTTCATGGCCAATACCAGCGATTAACTCTCCAAGTGTTGATAGTTTCTCTTGCTGCACTAGTTGGACTTGGGCTTGTTGCAAAGCCTTGGTGCGATCGCTAACTTGTTGTTCCAAAGATTCAGTCAAAATTACCACTGCTATTAAGG
>NZ_JAIVFR010000198.1 GCF_020829685.1 Nostoc sp. CHAB 5715
GGCGTTCCCATTCCACCTATGAAAATTCAGCAAGTAATCGTAGATGAATTAAAGAGGCGACGTAATGAAGCAAAACGTTTGTATACTGAAGCTGAAAATTTACTCACAGAAGCAAAAGCCCGTATTGAACACATGATATTGGGAGAAGAAGAGGTGACATGAAGGAGGGCAGTAAATACCAGCCACTCCTTGAATTTTTGCGTGGCAGTGAGCAAAATGAAATAACTTTATCATTTGCTGAAATTGAAACTTTAATAAAAGATACTTTGCCCAATTCAGCAAAAAGTAAACGAGCATGGTGGAGTAATCGTAGCAAAGGCGCATTACAAGCTTCAGCTTGGATAGAAGCAGGATATAGGGTTGAAGATGTTGATTTTGATAAGCAGCAAATCAAATTTTATAAACCTCCTAATAATTTTCAAGTTCAGGTTAAAGGTGACACTGTACTGTGGAATAGTGAATTAATCAAAGCACTGCGTCTTCACATGGGTTTAACACAGGTACAGTTTGCAGAAAGGCTTGGGGTGCGTCAGAAAACAGTCAGTAATTGGGAAAATAGTCTTTATGTAATACCTCGCTCTACCTGCAAACATTTGGAATTGGTGGCTGAAGCAGCCGGATTTAGATATCACAAAGAGCCAGAAAGTTCAGAATAGTTAATTGACATCTTAGTAATTTATTTATTATATTGTCAGGATAGCATTTGCTTCTGGCAGTAGTCAAGCATGAATATTCAAAACACCGAACCAAAAGCCCTCTTTCTCTCGCCTGACGGTAACGTATACCCAGACAGCCTAATTTGCTCCGGCATTATCCCCGGAGAACTCGACGGCAAACCCTGCCCCCATTCCCAAGCCTACGGTGTACACACAAGTCTGAAGTTGCTCAAGAATCTGGGTTTTACCCCACCCTAACCACTGCTTGAATTCAATGAATGACACCTCCAATTCAATAAACGACCACCCGAAATCAATAAACGACCACCCGAAATCAATAAACGACCACCCAAAATCAATAAATGACCACCCGAAATCAATAAACGACCACCCGAAATCAATAAACGACCACCCGAAATCAATAAACGACCACCCGAAATCAATAAACGACCACCCGAAATCAATAAACAAGGAAAACCAGGCGACCTCTGCCCAACCTGCGCCAAACAACAACTTGCACACCTTGGACACTGGCAAGGTCACAGAAATCAAATATTCCCTGAAGAACTGCGATCGCTGCGGTTGTTCAAGTGCCGGATGTGGCTATGGCTAGTTGTCCCAGGACTTCACGACCATGATGCAACCCAGCTTTTATCACAAAATCTATGAGATGAGAGTGTTTAGAAGCGATGAAAACACACTCACACTTACAGCAACCCGACAACAAAATTTAGGGGGTTTAAATCCCCTATTAATTGATTTCTGAATTCTATTCTCGACCAATCCAGTACACAGGCTTACGTTTGTGATGTGCTATGGCTAGAATACGAATTAAATTATCATCAACAACACGGTATAGGAGTGAATAAGGAAATTTAGGCAGAATCAGCCGACGAACAAATCCTCGAACTACTACACCAGCAGCAGGATAACGCATAAGGAGATTGATTGCACCTTGTACTTCTGTCAAGTAATCTAGCCCTAGCCCCTGATTTTGTTCCTCGTAATAACTTGCGATATCAACCAGTTCTTGCTCTGCCAATGGATGAAATACAATTCTTTTCATTGTAAAGATGCACGAACTCGTTGAAACACTTCTTCAGCCGGAATACCAGTAATTTGATTTGTGTTCATATCTTCATCACGCTTCTGGGCTTCTTCAGCCCAACTAGCCGCAATTTCTTGATCTATTCCACTTTCTTGACCCAATCTTTCCAGTAATCTTGCTAATAAAATCACTTGAGAATCTTTTGGAAGTGCAAGAACTTCGGCTTCAAGCTGTTCAAGGGTCATAGTGAGTACCTAAACTCTCTAGTACAGTACCTCTTATTTTACTGGAAGTACAAACCATAAAACCTCAACAGTTAACACTGCTGAGGAATTCAAGCTAAAAAAAGGAGTCTAAATTAGACTCTTAAAAAACTTAGGGGCGGACAGCCGCCCACCCCTATTAAAATCAGGTAACACCAAATACAATCACTAAGCCCAAAACAGCCCCAAACACAATCAAGGCATAGAATTGAGCGCGACCGTTTTCTAGGTACTTCAGACCTTCACCGCTAACAAGAGTGAAAAAGCCTGTGAGGTTAACAGCACCATCGACAACGCGGAAGTCAACTTCCATAACTTGTCTGGCTACGCGACGCAAGCCGAGGACAAAAACCCGATGGTAAATGTCATCAAAGTACCACTTGTTGAGGGATAACTCGTAAAGTGGTTTGATTTTAGCAGCGATCGCAGCCGGGTCAATTTTACGGCGCAAATACATCAGCGAAGCCAGGGTAATCGCAATCAAAGATATTCCGACTGAGGCACCCGCCATGATGTAGAATTCCGTCGGATTGAACTCGGAAGCCTTTTCTATAACTTCGGAGAGAGTTTCACTAGGAGGAAAGATAAACTCTTCAAAATAATTGGCGTAGGGAGTTCCCACCAAACCAATTAAAATCGAAGGCACAGCCAACAGTGCCAACGGTAGCGTCATTGTCCACGGCGATTCGTGGGGGGAGTCGCTGTGATGCCCGTGGGAGTCATGGGAGTCATGCTGCTGACTAGTTGCCGCCAATTCTCCTTTCTTCATCGCCCCAGGCCCAAAATTCGGGGCTAGTTCTTCTGACTCTAACTCCAGAACAATTGTCACCGCAGCCTTCTTAAGTTTTTCCTTGATTTTCTCGTCAGTACCCCGGAATTTGCCTTCAAATGTCGAGAAATACATTCTAAACATATAGAAAGCCGTAATCCCGGCAGTTAGCCAACCGATAAACCAGAGAAATGGGTTAGCCTCAAAAGCCTTCCCCAGAATTTCGTCTTTTGACCAGAAACCAGCAAAGGGTGGAATACCAGAAATTGCCAAGCAACCAATCAAAAAGGTAGTTGCCGTGACGGGCATATACTTTCGCAGTCCACCCATCAAGCGCATATCTTGCGCTAAGGCGGGGTCGTGTCCAACGACACCTTCCATACCGTGAATTACAGAACCTGAACCCAAGAACAGCATCGCCTTGAAATAGGCGTGGGTCATCAGGTGGAATAGTCCAGCACTGTAGGAACCTATTCCCATTGCCATCACCATGTAACCAAGTTGGGAAATGGTGGAGTAAGCCAAGCCCTTTTTGATGTCGTTTTGGGTAATGGCAATGGTTGCCCCCAAAAACGCCGTAAACGCCCCAGTAAAGGCAATGACATTCATTGCGGCTGGAACGTCTTCAAATACTGGGTACATCCGGGCAATCAGGAAAACACCCGCCGCCACCATTGTTGCCGCGTGAATCAAGGCAGAAATGGGGGTGGGGCCTTCCATCGCATCTGGTAGCCAGACGTGGAGGGGGAATTGGGCTGATTTTGCAACTGGGCCTAAGAAAACTAAAATCGCAAACAGGACAGCGAGAAAATTGCTGATAGTACCTGATTCGACAAGTTGGGCGAGGCGATCGCCCATTACATTAAAATCAAAGCTTCCTGTTGCCCAGAACAGCCCCAAAATGCCGAGTAACAAACCAAAGTCGCCTACGCGGTTGGTCACAAACGCTTTTTGAGCGGCATCTGCTGCTGACTTGCGATCAAACCAAAAGCCGACCAGCAAGTAAGAACACATCCCGACCAGTTCCCAGAATATATAAATCTGTACTAGGTTGGGGCTGACCACCAGACCTAACATTGAAGAGCCAAACAAACTGAGATAGGCGTAAAACCGCACGTAACCGGGATCGTGAGCCATGTAGCCATCGGTGTAAACCATGACTAACAACGCTACCGTTGTTACAATCACCAGCATTAGGGCAGTCAGGTGGTCAATAGTGTAGCCCATGCTCAGGTGAAAATTACCTGCTGCCGCCCACTCAAAGGTGCGAATATAAGACGCATGTCCTTGAATTTGACTCCATAGCAAGGCAAGCGACAGCCCCATAGCTGCTGCCATCATGGAGATAATCACCACAGCGTTAAGCTGGCGGAGGCGGTTTGTCACCTGATTCAACGAGATTAACCCTAGACCGACCAGCATTGCCCCAAGAAGAGGGAATACCGGAATCAGCCAGGCATACTGATAGATTACTTCCATCACTGACGCCTACTTTTAGAATTCTTAATTAACGTGTCGGAACTGTTAATAATTGTGACACACACCCTTTAGGATAAAATAACCCACCCAAGACTGAGTTGGGTGGGGTGTTAAGCATGGTTTTAGATTTGGTCATTAGTCATTAGTCATTAGTCATTGGTCATTAGTCATTAGTCATTAGCCCCATGCCCCATGCCCTATGCCCTATGCCCCATGCCCTATGCCCTATGCCCAATATCCATCAGGCTGACCGACACTCTAAGTCCACTGTTTTTGAACTCTTGTAAATTTTCGGGCAACTGGTGTACCTAGCTTTAATGTCTTCTAAAGCTAGACGTAAATCTTCTCTACCGCGAAAGCATTCCAAGCGATGGCGAATAGTGCCATTTTCAATCAATAGTAAAGTGGGTAGTGATTTGAGCCTATAAGTAGTAGACAATTTAAAATTTTGATCGGCGTTAACCCCAACTAATTTAATTTCTTCCCCACATTGGGCTTGAAATTGCAATAACAGTGGGTGGATAATCCGACATAAGCCACACCAAGGTGCTTCAAAATTAACTAAAACAGGAATAGGTGATTCTAAAACTTCTTGAGTAAATGTCCGCTCACTAACCGACAACACCATGACGCCTCTTGGATTATAAGGTTTTTATATTAAAGTGAAGGATTGGCAAGTCAGTAACCGCCGATAGATGCTTTCAGGAACCAAATCTCAGGACACAGAATAATTAGCCAAAAATTGAGCGTGTTGATGTGTCTCTGACAATAAAAGCCAGCGGGACTCTCACGGTGGCTTTTTTGGACGTTAGGCTCCTGATTGCGGTGGCCACCTGGGGATCTGACTGAATCTGCCATTTTTTCCCAAGGAAAAGCAACTGCCCAACAACTACCAATTTAAAATCTTAAACTCGACTCAGACCACCCCCATCGATAGATGTTTTAACTTATCCTACATTGATTTAGAGCAATTGATAAGCTGAAATCCTCATCTATTTGGGATTTTCTGCTGACACTGGGGATCGCCTAGATTTCCCATCTTATCTTACTAGTTGCTTCCAGCAACAGAGGGTGCGAGAACCAAAGCAAAGCTATGAAAATGACAACTCCCAAATAAGAAGGACGAAAAAATTCCTGCCATTTGATAGATTGACGTCCGTCGATAATTGCTTTAAAGGGAATAATTGATGTCCGTTGTTTGGCAATTTCAAAGGCTTCCCCATAGCGATCGCTTAGACGGCGATCGCCATGCCAAACTCCAAACAAGTGATGCAACACCAATCCAATGGAAGTCACAAGGGTAAAGGTAGTACCCAACCATAGAGTATGGGCAACACACCAAATTATTTGTCCTACCATCTGGGGATGACGGGTAATCCGAATAATTCCTGTTTCGTAGAGATGAACTTGGGGCTTTTGAATGGCAGCAATTTCTAGTAGATTGAAGGTAGCAGGATATAAAAATAAAAACGAGATAGCTGACAACAGCCAAACAAATTCTCGCACTCCTGGTACTCCTTGTACCTGCCAAAGTTGCAAACCATCATAGCGATGCCCAAAAAAGTAAATAATTAATATTACAGCCAACGGTAGGCTAACTAATGCAAAGAAAACGCGATAAAGCCTTGGGCCAATATATTTTTCTGCCCAAGGACGCAAAGCAGCGCCTCCACTGTGAGCGATCGCAAAAACTATTTGTAGCCCCAGCATGACAAAATGACTGGGTGTCAACCAAGAAATCAACAGCATATACACGGGTGAAATAATTTAAAGAAAATGGAACTCAGTACAACCAATACCACAAAGTATTCAAAGGGAGACTTTAGTCAAGATGTTGTGCTACTGTCTTTTTCAAGTCAAGGTTTCAAGTTTAATATGCAAGAAATCATACCTGGCTGATTGCTGCCAAACCTGATTTGTTGTGTGCATCCGCTCCTTTCAAAGTTTGTGGTTTGAGCCTTATGTCTGACCTTCCTTTCACTTTAGATCAGTTACGTATCCTCAAAGCGATCGCACAAGAAGGAAGCTTCAAGCGTGCCGCTGATAGTCTTTACGTCTCCCAGCCTGCCGTTAGCTTGCAAGTGCAAAATCTCGAACGGCAGCTAGATGTCCCCCTATTTGATCGGGGAGGACGACGCGCCCAATTAACCGAAGCAGGGCATCTACTTCTAAGTTACGGTGAAAAAATCCTCAGTCTGTGTCAGGAAACCTGCCGCGCGATCGAGGATTTACAAAATCTCCAAGGCGGTACTTTAATTGTCGGTGCTTCTCAAACCACCGGCACTTATCTTTTGCCCAAAATGATCGGCATGTTCCGACAAAAATATCCAGATGTGGCAGTGCAATTACACGTCCACTCTACTCGGCGGACTGCTTGGAGTGTCGCTAACGGACAAGTTGATTTGGCAATTATCGGCGGTGAAATTCCCGGTGAACTATCAGAATCCTTGGAAGTTGTTTCTTACGCTGAAGACGAACTAGCGCTAATTTTACCTGTTTTTCATCCCTTTACCAAACTGGAAAAAATCCAAAAAGAAGACCTATACAAATTACAATTCATTGCCCTAGATTCCCAATCGACTATCCGCAAAGTAATTGACCAAGTGCTAGCACGCTGTGAAATTGATACCAGACGTTTTAAGGTTGAAATGGAATTAAATTCCATTGAAGCAATTAAAAATGCTGTGCAATCTGGTTTAGGGGCTGCCTTTGTTTCAACTAGCGCGATCGCTAAAGAGTTACAAATGGGTGTTCTGCACCGTACCCTCATTGAAGGCGTTGTCGTCAAACGGACACTGTGGCTGATTTTTAATCCTAATCGCTATAGATCCAAGGCCGCAGAAGCTTTTAGTCGGGAAATTTTACCCCAGTTTGCTAATCCTGGATGGAGTCAAGATGTGTTAACATTGGCACAAAAAAGCATAGTGATAACTACATTGGATATAACGACGTCCACCTCTTCCGCCGAAGACTAAAATTTGGTGATTAGTCCTACCCTTAGGGCGTCTACGTCATTTGTCTGATGTTTTTTGTGAATGACCAATGACTAAATAATTCGTAATGATGCTTGTGGACTTGCTACCGCTGCGCTAACGTAATTCGTAATTATTATTTCATAGCTTTTCGCGTAGCCTAGCTTAGGCAAGCTAAGAATTTGACATCAGTAAAAAAGTTTCGTGTTCTTGATAAAGAAGTTTAGTTTTTATGTAACCTGAATGAATTACGAATTACGTATTATCAATTACGAATTATTTTGACTAATGACTAATCACGAAAATGGAAGTTTACTGTACTCGTCCACGTTGCCCACGCCCACAAAACTATTTTGCCGATTTAGATGATATTACGACGCTGAAAACAACGCAGCAAAAATACTGTACTACCTGTGGTATGCCATTGCTGCTAGATGGTCGATATGTCCCCGTGAAGCTACTGGGAAGAGGGGGATTTGGAGCAGCCTTTTTGGCACGCGATCGCCGAATACCAGGAATGCGTCAATGCGTAGTTAAGCAGTTTCAACCTGCGGGAAATTTAACCTTAAATCAACTGCAACAAGCACAGTTGATGTTTGAGAGAGAGGCAGATGTTTTAGCACAACTTGGTAACGATCACGAGCAAATCCCTGACTTGTTTGCTTTCTTTCCAGTGATAGTTAATGGTTTGCAACCAGGACAGCAAGACCAGTTTTTTTACTTGGTACAAGAATACATTGATGGGCAAAACTTAGAGGAAGAATTAGTTCAACAGGGCAAATTTTCTGAACAGCAAGTGTTGGAGGTGCTGCAAGAAATCCTAAAGGTGCTAAAGTTTGTCCATCATAGAGGCATTATCCACAGAGATATAAAACCCTCTAATATCATGCGCCGTCGTGATGGTAGACTTTTTCTCCTAGATTTTGGCGCAGTTAAGCAAGTAACAAATGCTGCACTTGGTTCTGCTGCTTCTTCCACAGGAATTTATTCTATGGGATTTGCACCACCAGAGCAGATGGCTGGGGGTCAAGTCTTCCCATCTACGGATTTATACGCTTTGGCTGTAACTATTATTATTTTGTTGACAAATCAAGAAGCAGTTCAACTGTTTGATGCCTATAGTAACCAATGGAAATGGCGAATGCAAGTAACTGTCAGCCCTCGCCTTGCTGACATATTAGACAAGATGCTGCTACCTGCTGCCAATCAGCGCTTTCAGTCAGCCCAAGAAGTTCTAGATGCACTGAACTCACAGGCGGCTCAAGCCCATACACAACTTAATTCGCCCTCTGTAACACTTTTGCCACAACCACCCAGTTCTAGTCCCGTCGTCCCCCGCCGTTTACCAACTCAACCAGCCTTTTCGACAGTGGAATTATTGGGTGGGGCGGCATTTAGTGGATTTGAAGGGGCATTGATAGCGATCGCCCTCTTCAGTTTAGTAAAATCACCAATAATTACTTTGGCTACTTCCGCCCTGATTTTAGGTATACTAATTTTTGCCCAAACTAGGCGGTGGATTGAAAAGTTCGATTTATTAATTATTCCAACAATTAGTTTTGCGATTATTTTGTTTGTGCCCTTTTTACAAGGGGGGCTTGGCATTCAAGGAGTAGTTTTTTTAGCAGTTGGAGCAGGCTTAGTAGCGATTTCCTTAACAGCCGTATTTCGACTTATTTATAAATTATTATCTCTGATACTTTAAAAACTCTTGCTGCTAACAGCCACCTATGTCTCAAAAAAATGAAACACTTAGTCTTTTCTTAGCTGCTATCATCACCATTGGCTTAATTTTTAGTGGCTTATGGTTTTTTATGGAACGGTGGGCGCAACTAAATGGAACTGTTCCTAAACCTTCGGGGAGTAGCAACACAGATAATCCCACAAACCAGTTTGTCAATAAATGTAACGTGCCAAATCTCCCAGAGGGAACATTCAACTATGGTGGAAGTACAACCTGGGCACCCATTCGTAAAGACTAAGTGTTTCATTT
>NZ_JAIVFR010000199.1 GCF_020829685.1 Nostoc sp. CHAB 5715
CTTGAGTAGCGTTAATCAGTTAAGGCAAAGCATATCTCAAATTGAAGGCGATTTAGATAATATTCAAGAACGGTTGCGAAAAGATGCTAATGAAGAAATTAGCAGTTTACAAAAACGCTTAGATGAAATTGAAAGTAAAATTGATGAATTGAATCGAGAACAGGGTGCAAATCAGCAGCAAATTGCTCAACTCACAACTGAGATTGAAGGTTTAAACAAACAAATCGCCAAACAAAAATTGAATGAAGACAAGCAAACTTTAGCACAGCGACGGATTAACGCTACTCAAGATGCAATCGAACGGTTGACAGAAGTTAGAAATCGTCAAGAACAACAATTTCGCCTGCAACTAGAAAAGCGAGTACAAGAAATATTCACAAAGATTTCTGTAACTCCATACATTCCTAAAATTAGTGAAAAATATGAACTGACATTAGTAGAAAATACTACAGGTATAGAAGCACCAGTTGCAGCATCTACAGGGGAGAATCAAATTCTCAGTTTATCCTTTATTGCCAGCATCATTGACAAAGTAAGGGAATGGAGTGAGAAACGAAAAATGATGATGATTCCCGATAGTAGTACTTTCCCAATAGTGATGGATTCACCCTTCGGTAGTTTGGATGAGAATTCGCGGCGACACATTGCGAAGACAATTCCCCAATTAGCGAATCAGTTGATAGTTTTAGTTACTAAGACTCAGTGGCGGGGTGAAGTAGAAGCAGAAATGACAGATAGAATTGGGAGAGAATATGTGCTTACGTATTATTCATCTAAACCGGATTGCGAACAAGATTATATTGAGTTGGGTGGAGAAAGATATCCTTTGGTGAAACAAAGTCCGAACGAGTTTGAGTATACGGAAATTATGGAAGTTGAACGGGATAGGTAATTATCACGCACAGATGCAGAGAAAGACTTTTGCAAGGAATCTTATGATTTCGCGCATTCGCCGTTAGGCGTTCTCGTAGAGTAGGCGCAAAGGTTTTTTACAAAACTGACGCAAAATACCTCTCAAACTCTTATTCCTCCGTGTTCTCTGTCCCTCTGTGGTTCGATTTTCCGTTACTGTGCGTAAGTCCGATTTTAGTTAAAGTTGAGAAAAGTGACTTTTGAGAAGGAATCAGGTTATGGTTGCGAGTCCAGACAGAAATTATATGTCTCCCCACGAATACCTGGAATGGGAACAAGGCCAAGAAATTAAATATGAATATATTGATGGTGAAGTTTTCGCCATGACTGGGGGTACTCTTCCCCATAATGATATTGCTTTAAACTTAGCTTCAGCGTTAAAAAGTCACCTGCGAGGAAGTGGGTGTCGTGTGAATATGGCGGATGGGAAAGTAGGTGTATCTGAAAACGGGCCTTTTCATTATCCCGATGTTGTGGTGAGTTGCGATGAACGGGATAAACAAGCTATTCAATTTCTCCAATATCCTTGTTTAATTGTTGAAGTTCTGTCCCCAAGTACGGAAGCTTACGACCGAGGTAAAAAATTTACGCGGTATCGTCGCATTCAGACTTTGCAAGAATACATCCTCATTGATGCTGAAAAAATTAGTTTAGATTGCTTCCGGTTAAATGATAGAGGACTCTGGGAGTTACATCCTTATGAAGCAGGGGATGAGGTTTATTTAACCAGCGTTGATTTCCGCTTTCCGATATCTTTGGTGTATGAAAATGTTCAGTTTCCTATTTAAATTAGGATTATCCTCGATTCATTATTAGGGGTTTTATGAGTATTAAAACTGAAGCAACTATTGAAGATTTGTACCACTTACCTGACAATTGTAAAGCAGAAATTGTTAATGGAAAATTGGTGCTGATGTCTCCAACTGGATTTTTACCAGGACGTGCAGGCGGTGAAATTTATGCAAGTCTACGGGATTATGAACGTCTGACAAAAAGTGGTTATGCTTTGCCTGATAATGTCGGTTTTATTGTTAATCTCCCTAATCGTCGTTCTTTAAGTCCTGATGCTGCGTTTTATACTGGCAAACCTACAGGCGGGAAGTTTCTCAATGGTGCGCCTATATTTGCTGCTGAGGTGCGAAGTGAAAATGATTACGGTGATAAGGCTGAGAAAGATATGGCTAGTAAACGCCGTGATTATTTTGCAGCTGGTACGTTGGTAGTTTGGGATGTAGACGTACTTAAAGAGGAAGTTATTAGAGTATATCGTGCTAGTAATCCAGAAGAACCCCAAATGTATCGCCGTGATGAGTTGGCTGAAGCTGAACCCGCAGTGCCAGGATGGAATATGTTAGTGGATAATTTGTTTGTTTAGCGATCGCCTGCATACTATTATAAAATAATACCTTGGCGAGTCCGTAAGCGTAGCCAGCCGTAAGCATCGCTTTTGGCTGTCGGTTAAGATGGCAACAATGTAGATATTAATATCATGGCTGCAAATAGAATCAGGGTTGCTAAAGATAAGGCTGAGTTTGTGAAATCTCTAGTAGCATCAAAAGACACAACAGGGCCTTTTCAAACTTATGCTGATGTGCTTGTGTTTAGTGCAGCATTGGGGGCAAAGTATAAAAAGCGAGTTGCTTTAGGGGAGATATCTAAAAGAGATCCCGATCCCATACCGCAAGAGCATTTTGTATCAAAAGGATATGATACGCTGATCAAACTACTGGCAATGACTGCAAATAAAGATATTAGTATTCTTTCGTCTAATGACGAAAATTATGACACTCAACGTATTCGCATTTTTGAGGAATATGCTAATGGTGGACTTGAGTTATTGCAAAATGAATTTCGTGGTGCAGTAGACTATTCAGAAAGGTTACTATTAATTTTAAGCCACGATAAATTTCAAGATAATTCGGCAGAAGTTGAGTTTGATTTAAGTAAATTCATTTAAAAAATGTGGTAAAGATATCTAGTTTATATGGCAATAGAAGAAACAATACATGACGACTTTTTTAAAAACTTTATAGTAGCCACAGCAACCATTTCTGCAATTTATGACATTCCAGATAAATCAGGAATATATGCTTTTTACCACGCATTCGATTTTGCAGAAAATAATTTAGCTATGGATATAAATGAACGGGTTAGTAAAACTGTCTTTACAACCAAGTTCATTGAAGATGATTCCCGCAAAAAATTTACTATAGATATATGTGGAAAACCAGTTATTTTATCAGATAATATGCATAGTTTCATCAAAAGTGTATCTATGCCAAAAGACAGACGTAATCTCAAAAAGCTCCTTTTAACCTGTAGTATTTTACAATGTCCAGATTACATTGGTTATGCTTCTAGTTTACAAAAAAGATTTCAACAACACTTAGAGAGTGATAATGGTTTCTTTGCAAAATATGGTAATTTAAGACCTCAAGATGAATTTCTATTTATATGTTTTCCTTGCTCTAGGGATCTTGCCAGAGAACTTGAAAGTTTACTAATTCAGCTTTGCCAGCCCAAATTTAATACACAAAGGAGTTAATGATGGAAGAACTAGATGATCAATCACCAGAAACTATTGAATATAAAGCTATTACAGGTACTTTTGGTGAAGTGCGCTACTTTCTTACAACTCTTGATCATAGTGATGCAGCAGAGAATATTAGATTTGCTGGCGAGCTTCAGGGTAAATGGGGATTTTCTGAGAGAGTTCAACGGAAATTAGATGAAAAAAGGGCAGAAACAGAACTATTTGCATATTTAGCAAAAAACGGAATTAGGTTTTTCAACTCTTTGGTTATTGTTCTTCTTCCTAACTCAGATGAACAGACAGAATTTTGGGATTTTTCCCATGTTATGAGTAAAGGTAAACCTCTAGAAAAATGGGTAAACTTAAAATTATATAAAGGTGTTTCTCGAATAGTTATAGATGGTCAACATCGTTTGTTATCGTTAAAAAAATACTGGAATGTACATATAGACAAACAGCCTCTATCTCCCCAAGAAATATTAGAAGGTTGTGCTTGTGAGGAACCTTTTGATATACCAGTTGTCTATTTAGTTTTTGGAAATTTAGGCAGAGTAGGACACTCTGAAAAGACAGTTTCAATACGGGATGAAGCGATTAAGGCTACTCGTAATATATTTACAGTAATAAATAATACTGCCAAGCGTATTGATCGACAAACTCAACTTTTATTGGATGACACAAAACTCTCTGCACTTATACCTAGAAAACTTTTAGAGGAAGATGTCTTAGAAGATAAAATTGTAAAATGGTCATCTAAATCTACAAATTTGACACAGACTGATCCTTATCTCACAACAATAGATTTAATCAGTAAATGTGCTGTAGAAATTTTAATAGATTATAAAAAGACAGCTTTGAAAAAGACTTTAAATTCTCCAATTGACAGAGAAAATGCAATGAAGCTGTATTATGAATCACATCCTAAAATTCCTCATATAGGAACTAGAGATATTTTTAAATGGTTTTTTTACAAACTCCAACCATTTAAGGATTGGCTTAATCAACTTGAACACTTGGGTATAACTGTTCCTCCTCAACCAGAAGAAATTAAACTACAAGCTATTCAAAAAGAGCAACTTAAAAAGTTAAGAGAGTCAAATATTCTATATACTGTCCTTGGGCAGCGTATTGTTTTTTTTGCTGTTTCAAGATTTTTATTGAGAATAAAATCTGAATATCGTATCCCAGAGATTTTAGATGCAATTGCTAAAAGTATAGAGAAAATGCATGATAAAGGCTTTTTGAATAGAAATGCACCTCATTGGAAAAACTTGATTGTACAGCCTAACGAAAAACTTACTATGATTACAACTGGTGCTGGTAGCGATAAATGCATAGAACTCCTTAGAATGATATTTCTTAATACCTCCGATGGGGTACGTGAACTGATTAAGAGTACTCGTGAAGATGTAGATAGTGAAGCAAATTGGACTATAGATACAATAGCTAGCTGGAGAAAAGAATTTTATGTCGAACTGCCTGTAGTTAAATTTATAGAAGATGACAGTATATCTGAAGAGAATAATTATACGGAAGCAACTGTGGTTGATGATGAAAATATCTTTAGCACAAATATCACAAATTCTCTAACTGAAGGAGATGAAGAAAATGATGAAGAAATATTTGATGAGATAGAAGATGAAATAGAAGACGAAAGTGACATTGATGAGTAAATATTAATTTGTCGCAGTAGGATTAAATTTTAGTCTACTGCAATTCGGCGATTTCTGAATAGTATTAATTGTCACTATGGTTTAGCTAGTTCAGAACGGATGGAAGCCCGACTTGCTTGGGTTCAACAAATTCACCATCAAAACCTATAGTTTTATCTTCAACAGTCCTAGCATCTGCTAAAGCCTTACGAAGTTCAGCACGTTCCATCTGATCCTGAATTCCACCCAGGATATAAACCAATAACTTCGCGGCTAAATCTCGTCCAGCAACCTGCACTCGCTTTTTATTTGGGTCGTACAAAACCCCATACCAGAGAGATTGAGGATATTCCATACCACTAAAACCACCTTGCTGATCAAACTTCCGCAGTTTCTTAAAAATATCTGCGAGTGAGAAACCTTTTTTAAAAACTAAAATTCCCAAAGCTTGCGCTAATCCAACTTGAGCAACTGGACGGAAAAGCATATTTCCTTCACCTCCATCTTTCTCAAAGCTGAAGCGCCGTAAAGCTGGTGTATCCTCGTGTTCTAAAATCTTATAACTAGAAAGACTAGCCAAAGAATCAAATAGCTTTCTAAATTCCTCAATTCCCTGCTCAAGTTCTTCATCCTCTGGACGCATGGGAATTAGACCTTTCTCCAAGGGTTTCCAGTGAGGGAACTTTTGAGCCAAATATCGCTCAGACATATCTTGTAGAGCTTGCAAAGTCGTCAAAACTGTAGAATTTGAAGCCACTGTTGCACTATTCCAATTAACACGGGGATTGCGCTCTTGTCTTTGTTCTAATAGTGGATGTGTAACTGCAATTTTTCTAGCAACGATCGCAAAACCATCATCTTCATTCAACTGTGTTAGTTGCCCTTTAGTCAAGGGTGCAGCCATCAGGTTGACATGAACAAAAATCGATCTCACCCTCCGCCTCGCCTCGGTGCGAGTTTCCCCAGCCGCTACCGCACAGATGAACTCAATACCAATTTTTTCCTTGGGTAAATTTTGCAAGTAAGCAAGTTCTACTTGGTACTTTTCTATCAAATCATTTACTGTAATAAAACTGTCGTCAGCACCTTTATCTTTTTTATAGCGCTGGAGTTTACGAGTTTTAATTAACTCCATCAATCCCTGTACACCCATTAATCGATGTTGGCCATCTAGTGCATAAATGGTTACATCATCCTCAGAAATATTTAGCAGTCCTACTTTAGCGTCTTTATCTAGGGGTATAAAATCAGTTGTAGACTTTGTAGCGCGTCCTTCACTATCCCACTCAGCAGCTTTGGGATTATCCACCCACGGTTGATTAATTACTACCAGCACCGGTGGAAACTTATGGTTGTGTCTAGCCGCTAAATACTGTACTAGCGGTGCTTGACGTGACCAATCAAGGGGACGTTGCTGAATTTCATCAATACTATCCGCGTCAATCTCGACATTATCAGTCTCTGGATTATATTTTTTCTGAAACAGAGGTAAGCCAGAGGCGAAGTGAACACGACCTGCAAACCATTCCAGTGTAACAGAGCTAACATAAGCCTCAGTACCACCCATCTCGGTTTTTTGAACGAGAATCTGATCTTTTTTCTTTAAAAATTTCTCCAGGAGTAAAGCTAGTACCTGTTTCTCCTTGTTTTCCCCTTCTCGGTACTCTCTAGCGATGTCAGTAGTTGGGTCAGAATCTTTCATGCTAATTTTTAAAATTTGTGTATAAAATATGAAATTACAATTCGTGTTACGATTATGGGTTTATTAATTTTTTGTTTTGCCTTAAAGTCTGTACAATACAGTGGCTACCCTCAAAGCAATTCAAGGAAGGGTGAAGAATATCCATGTTTCAGTAGGTAAGGGAAATGGCTACAGCACAACAGCAAGAGGATAAAAATCAGCAAGTACGTACTGTAGCAGAGTTAGTGGACTATATCCAAGCTCTCACCATTGAAATTCAAGAATTGTACAGTTTGGATCAGATACCTTGGGTAGTAGGCTATTCAGGTGGCAAAGATAGTACTGCCACTTTACAGCTTATCTGGAATGCGATCGCAGCACTACCAGTTGAAAAGCGAAAAAAGACTATTCATGTTATTACAACTGACACACTAGTAGAAAACCCTGTAGTCTCTGTTTGGGTACGCAAATCCTTAGAAAGGATGAGGGTTACTGCTAAAGAACAGAAAATGCCCATTGAACCCCATTTATTACATCCAGAAATCAAAGAGACATTCTGGGTAAGCTTGATTGGTAAAGGTTATCCAACGCCGCGAGGAAAATTTCGTTGGTGTACAGACCGTCTAAAAATCCATCCTTCTAACCGCTTTATCCGTGATGTGGTTAGAGTAAATGGGGAAGTTATTCTTGTTTTAGGTACGCGCAAAGCTGAAAGTGTCAAACGTGCTATCTCAATGGAAAAACATCAAGCAGGTAGCCTAAAAGATCGCCTCGTTTCTGATTCAAGTTCACCTACATCTTTGCTTTACCATAGTGCAAGCTTGCCTAATTCTTTAATTTATAGCCCCATCGAAGATTGGCGTACTGATGAAGTTTGGATTTACCTAAATCAGTGGCAAAACCCTTGGGGATATAGCAACAAAGACTTGTTCACCATGTATCGAGGTGCTACAGCAGATAATGAATGTCCTCTAGTTGTTGATACTTCTACTGCTAGCTGTGGTGATTCTCGATTTGGCTGCTGGGTTTGCACAATTGTTAATAAGGATAAATCAATGGAGGCAATGATTCAAAATGATGAAGAGAAGGAATGGATGCAGCCTCTATTAGATATCCGCAATGAATTAGATAATAGAGATGACCGCGATAAAAGAGACTTCCGTCGCATCTGGGGAGAAGTCCAACTTTTTGAGCGTCATGTAGATGGTGAAGCCTCTATTGAACCAATTCATGGCCCCTATACCAAATATTGGCGGGAACATTGGCTCAGACGATTATTAGAAGCGCAAACAGAAATCCGTCGTACAGCGCCAGAAAATATGCGCGACATCACCCTAATTACTCTCGAAGAAATGAGCGAAATTCGCCGCATTTGGCTAGAAGAAAAACATGAATTTGATGATAGCTTACCTCGGATTTATCAAGAAGTGACTGGTGAAGAATTTCAAGACCCCCGTCCTGGTGCTGACTATAGCCTACTAGGTCGTGATGAATGGGCTGTGTTAGAAGAAATCTGTGCAGATGATAGTATGCACTTGGAACTCATGGCTAAACTTTTAGACACAGAACGCCAATTTCGTAAAATGTCCCGTCGTGTGGGAATCTACGACACCCTTGAAAAATGCTTTGCTACAAGTTCGCGTTCTAAAGATGAAGCAGTTAAAAATGCTCATTTAAAGCGGGATTTGAAAACAGCAGCTGAACAAGGCGATATTGAAAAGGTCAAGCAGCTAACTTTAGCAGATTTTGCCACACCCGATGCACAAGCGATCGCGCCTGATGCAAAAGTTGACGCAACAAACCTTACAAAATCTGATGCCCAGACAAAGACTTGGGGAAACATGAAATTTAAAAAATAGGTACACAGTGCTTTAAGGGTGTGTCTCATCATCATCATCAACATCTCCCAAGTAAAGCCTGATAAACTCTTCTGCTGCGGCTGGATTAATTTTCTTGAGTGCATCCCGAATTTCTAGCACCCCCTCCGCTACAGGGTCCATTATCTCATTTACCCAGCGATTAACATTTGAGCGTCCAGTTCCCATTGTCACTGCTAACTTATTTTGGCTAATGCCATGTGTCTCTAACACCTGTTTCAACGCTTTTCCTGCTTTTCCCATGCTTCTGATTGTGTCAAAGGCTTTTAACCAAGTAAATGTCCCGTATAAGCGACAAAAGGTGTAAGATATTTATGTCTCGTATACGGGACATAAATATCTCTAGCAAAATATGTGAGTTCCAATGACAATACCTTCGCCAATTATGAAGTGGTGACAGAAGGCTTAGGAGCGTGAATACGCCCCAGCGAGGATATTCTATCAAAAATTTGAGATAATAAAACCTTGTGTGGCTTTTTCGGAAGCATCTTAAT
>NZ_JAIVFR010000019.1 GCF_020829685.1 Nostoc sp. CHAB 5715
GAACCAAAAAAAATCAGAGGTAACTGTAATTCTGACCAGCCTGGTTGACTAGAGAATTGGAAAATCGGAGGTGCTAACCTCAAAAGAATCAAAACTGCATAGGCGATCGCACTACCAAAGGCAGCGAACACAGCGTACACTATGTGATGGCTGCGAAGTCCTAAACTTAAGGTGAGTAGGCAAACTCCCACTAAAATTACTGCCACTAAGCCCTCCCCGCTATCTTTGGGTGTGATTAATTGCAAAATCAACCAACCGAAGCCATAGCTAATCATGCCCATCAGCGACGCTACTAAAAAGCGTCGCTGTTGACCAAAACACCCGGATACTGTCAGCCCCCAAGCGGTTCCCCAGCCTGCGGCGATGAATACCAAAATATCTGCCCCGAAGACGGGTTGAGTATTTGGCACTAATTGGTTTAGCTGACTCCCAATAAATTCCACAACCTGACGACCCAAGCTTGTGTGATATGCCAAAATAAAACCTGCGATCGCACCAAAACAAGCGCCAACATAAGCCAGGATCATCGCCCAAATTGTCGCCAAACAAGCTAGGAAAATTTTGATGATTGTCTGAGCGATAAAAATAACGGTTTTAGTTACAGCTTGGCTAAAGTTAGCTAAAACTTGTTCAATAGCTTGTATTAGCTGTGTAAATCTTTGGGAAACTTGCGTTGAGGCTTGTTTAACGTTGTCTCGCAGTTGGGCGAATAATCCTAGTGGCGGTAATGGTTGAGAAATCTTCGCCAAACGTTTTTGAATTATAGCTGCATTTGCTGGACGCGATCGCACATCTTCCTGCACCATCTCATCCAGCAAATCTGCCAATTGGGGGTTGACATTTACCGCAGTTCGCCACCGCAATTTCCCCGTTTGCTGATCTTCCAACTCTAGCGGGTACTTGCCTGTTAGTAATTCAATCATCGTTCGACCAAGGGCATAAAAATCGGCACTTGGCCCGACAATACCTCCAGTCACTTGTTCTGGTGGACTGTAGCCAGAAGAAAATAATCGGGTGGAACTAGACTGAGAACGCAGCTTAGAGGCGCTAAATTGTTTTGCCCCTCCAAAATCAATTAGTACTAAGCGATCGCCCCCTGTTTGCCCTTGAGACGGGGTTAAAGATGGCGAAGAACTGCCCAGCATTAAATTAGAAGGTTTGATATCCCGGTGAAGAATCTGACGTTTGTGTAATTCTTGTAAAATCTGTACAGCTTGGGCAAACCAGTTTAAAACCAAATCCTCTGGACATCCTTGGGGAAACTTTTTTAATATCTCCTCTAAAGTCCGCCCATTGATTTTTTCCATTACCAGACAAGGCAATTGGTGCGGTTTGGGGTTAAACAGTTGTACCTGAAAATACCCTTCAGCATCGACTCTGGGGACACCTGGATGGTGCAAACTAGATAAAACCGCCGCTTCTTGGGTAAATAACTCTAGTGCCTTTGGTGAATCTTCTACCAACACCTTCAGCACTTTCTCTGTTTGAGTTTTTTCATCCCAAACCGTGTAAATTTGAGCAAATCCTCCCGACCCCAAAGCCTGAAGTGGAACATAGCGGTCTAACAGTTCTAGCGGTGCGCCACAACTGTTGCAAAATTTGTTTCCCCAAGGCTGAGGATAAGGACGTTGACAATCAGGATTTATACAGTGAACCGCCCTCTGGGTGATGTGGGACACAACCGCTACAATACAAAGGCTGACTTGATTTTAGCGTTTCTTTAGGTTTCCTGATTTTAAAATAGGCAAAAGGAAAACCCTCATAAAATCTATGAGGGCATTCGTTTATATGTATGTCAGCCCTTAGTTACGGAAACTTCTCTTACTTTGTCTGTGCTTGGCAACTTCTTTGCGCTTGCGTTTTTCTAGAGGCGTTTCAAAATGACGATGCTTTCTCATGTCTGGAAAAATTCCAGCCTTGGAAACTTCTCGCTTAAATCGCCGTAAGGCTGACTCAATGTGTTCATTGTCACCTACAATTACTTGGGTCATTATCTCTCCTAACTAAGTTGACTTCATCAATGGCTATGGAAGCACTAACATTACAAAAAAAAGACAGACACCTTGTCTGACCTTAAGACTCTAGGTAAATTTTTTTTGTTTCCAAAATTAGTAGCGGTTGCGTCCACCGCCGCCACCACCACTGTATCCTCCTCTACCACCACCGAAGGAACCTCTGTCACCTCTATCTTCTTTAGGTTTAGCCTTATTCACTTTCAGGTCACGACCCATCCACTCAGCACCATCGAGAGCTTCAATGGCAGCTGCTTCTTCAGCTTCGGTTCCCATTTCCACAAAAGCAAAGCCGCGTGGACGACCTGTTTCACGGTCAGTAGGTACTTGAACCCGTTTTACAGTACCATATTCTGCAAAAATACCACTTAAATCTTCTTGTGTAACGTCATAAGAGAGGTTACCTACATAAATTGACATCGATTCTCTCCAAAATCATCACTGTGTAGAGATTTTAATTTCTCTGAGTAGTCTGTAAATACTAAAAGGAAAAAGCCTTTCAATACTAAAACCAAAGACATCACCAAATTAACTCTCCTTATCTAGGATGACATACGAGCCAACTCTCTGCATCCAGTAGATCGTTAACAAATAATTAACTAGTGATACGATCGCGTAAGTGCGATCGCCTGCCCCCACCTACCATAAGTACAGCCCACCGCAAAAAAGGGTTGGAAATGGAAGAAGATAAATCCTGTAGGGCGATCAAGGAAATCAGACATGCAGGGGCGCATCTTTAATATCCGAATTGAACGTTTGACTGTATTAACCAAAAGTATTACTCCCAAATTTTAATATGAAAGGCAAAGTCAGGCAACAAATAAAGGGTATGGGACTTCCAATTAAAAAAATAATCAATCGCTGTGTAGGCTCTTGAGCAGGGGGAAAAGAAAAATATCATCTGAATAAATTGGGTAATTTATTCTCTGGAAGTCCCTATAGCAATCCTAATTTGAGTTGTAAAAATTATCTAACCGCCTTCTGGTGCGTTGTCTTTTGCCAATGCGTAGCGTCGAAAGATAGCTGATTTCTGGATTCTGAATTCTTCAATACATGTTGGCTATGTCAAGTTGCTTATCATCACCTTTCCAAGCTGTTTCCAATTCGGCTTTGACAAGTTGAGCAGCCTTATCTTTGCCCAGTGCCTGTAAACTTGTCTGCAAGCCAAATAGAGAACGCCCATTATGGGGATACTTTTCTAGATCGGCACGAAAGACTTTCTCAGCCTGTGTATAGTCACCCTTAGCCAAAAGTACACTGCCTAAAGATTCCCGCGTCGGAAAGTACCAGTCTGGTGGTTCCACGTAATCAAGAGTATCTTCTACTGCCACCGCTTTTTCTAGCAATAAAATGGCAGATTCATAATCATGCTTTTCTCTAGCAATTTTGGCATCTAGAACTTTTGAGGCAATGTCTAAAATGCGACTGGCAAGACTAAATCCAATAGTTGCTTCGGTGTAAATTCCTTGTTTGGCGGCAAGTAATGCCCGACTTTCACTTGCTGCATCTTCAAGTTTACCTGTGGCTGCACTTGCCATGCCGCGAGCAAAATGCCAAAGTGCTGTGGTAGTAGGCAATTTAGTATCGGGGGCGGGAGTTTTCAAGATGGCATCCCAATCACTAAAGCGTGTCTGAATCAGCATTTTGCTGCCCAGGAATCCCTCAAGCATAGGTGCATACGGGTCAATTGCAGTAGCATTTGCGACTAACGTCTCTGCGGCTTGGAGAGCATCTTTATATTTTCCTGCCATGCTACTGGCCACCATGAGAAAATGTATGTTGTGGTTGTAGTACATCATGGGATAAGTGCCCTGGACTTGATATTTCTTAATGTAAATATCATCTTGAGCGATCGCCTGCTCGTTTGCCTGCATTGCCCCTTCATAATCTCCTACACGAAAATAAATATGAGAAGGCATGTGTACCAAGTGTCCCGCCGTTGGTGCTAGGGTTCCTAGTCTTTTGGCACTCACAAGGGCCCGTTCTGGGGAAGGTGAGGCTTCCACTGCATGAATATAATAATGATTAGCTCCGGTATGATTCGGGTTACGTTTGAGAACAGATTCTAAAATAGCCACAATTTCTTCTGTATCTGGCTGTGGCTTGCCATCTTTAGTCCAGTGCTGCCAAGGATGCAGATCCATCAAGCTTTCAGCGTAAAGCGTCGCCGCATCCAAATCATCTGGATAGCGCTTAACTAGGGTTCCCATTGCTTTTGCATAGTCTACGGCTAGTTGATACAAGTCTGCATCAGCATCTTGGGAGTAACGTTTTGCTAAGGCGGTAATGTAATCTCGTTCTTGGGCAGACGCTTGGGTGGAAAGTGCTAAAGCTTGCTGTACCGCTTGGTAAGCAGCTAATTCTTGGTTTGGGTCCATTGCTAAGTTAATATTAGGGCCTAGAGCTAGAGCGATACCCCAATATGCGATCGCTAAATGCGGATCGAGTTTGGCAGCGTATTGAAAAGAACGCACCGCCTCATCATGATTGAAAGCGTAAATCAAATTTAATCCCTGATCGAAAAACTCTTGCGCTTGGGGATTAGAAGTAGAAACTGGATGGTGGATTGTCCCAACTCCAGATATTAAAGTATAGGGCTGTCTTGCTTGAGCATAGACGTAAAGCGGCTTGTTGTCAGCGATCGCTGCACTAGGAGCGACGAAAGAGAGTATAAGCACCCAAATTAGAAATAAGTACTTCATTATTATTTTTATTCAAGCTCTTTTTTTATTAATATTTAAATACCACAGTTTTTCTAAGGAAGCAATTTGTTCTTCTCCAGCTTCAGATTCCCTCTAATTAAGAGTTATATTTTCGATATATTTCTTTTTCAAGTTCCAGCTTTTCTTCATCTATTCGGATTATCCTGGCGAGTTAAACCTGGATTGTAACAATCAAAGAAATCAAGATTGCTAGATTCTAACCAATTCAAAATATATTGAAGTTCATCCGTAAGTTCAGACATCTAACTAACCTCATTTAGTGATTAAATACGAAAGTATTTTGAAGCATCTCGTCTCATTTACCCGGAATTGAGTACACGGACTAGCTAATACTGCACTATCTACTGATATCTTGCAGCATTCTCGATTAGCACCATCGCCCGCCCAGAAATAAATTTCTGGGCTGATAGCTAAAGTCCACTAAAGTGGACTAAAACCCTTGTTCGCACAGATAAATTAGACTTTACAAACATCCTCTTAGTTTTCACTAGCTACAGGTAGACGGATAGTGAATGTACTACCCTGTCCTGGTTCCGATGTCACATCGATTGTGCCTTGATGTGCTTCAATAATGCAGCGAGATAAATATAGTCCCAAACCACTACCAGAACGCTGGTGTTTACCTTGGCGAAATCGCTCGAATAATATTGCCTGATCTTGTTTAGAAATTCCTGGCCCTGTATCTTGGATGTCAATAGTCACAGCTACCAAAGTAGGATAGCAGTGAATATCTACAGAACCTTTGTCTGTAAATTTGATGGCATTGCCGATGATATTTGTCAAAACTCGCCGCAGTTCTACGCGATCGCCCATGATGGTGCTTGCAGTTTCACCTCGATCAATATTTACAGCTAATCCTTTTTCTTCAGCTAAGGGAGTTAATTCTTGAGAAACTTCACCAACTAATTCCTGAATATTGCAGGGAGAAATTTTTAAGGTTTTACAGCCCGCTTCATGACGATAAACTTCTAGCAAGGTATTTACCATTTCCAGCAGGTCTTGATTACTGCCAATCATGGTATCAATTATTTCTTGCAATTGTGGCGAAACATCGCAAAACCTGCCTTCCAGCAATAATTTTAATACGCGGTTGGAGGCTACCAGTGGTATGCGTAAATCGTGAGTAAAACGGGAGACAAAATCTGCCCGTAGGTTAGCCATCTGATCTCGTTCGTCGATACTATGCTTGAGACGCAGGAGCGATCGCACTCGTGCATGTAGTTCATCAGGATCGAATGGTTTACGAATAAAGTCATCTGCACCAGCATCAAGTCCTTCCACAACACTAGACGCATAGTGAGCCGTGAGCAGCAAAATAGGGATAAATGGCAACGCCGGATTCTGCCGAATGCGTCGAGTAAATTCATACCCATCTATCTCCGGCATCATCACATCTAAGAGAATTATGTCTGGTGGCGACTCTTCAACCATAGCCAGAGCAATTTTGCTATCTTCGACTAAGCTAATTTCATAGCCCTCATCTTCTAGGACAGCTTCTAAGACCAGTAAATTGTCAAAAATATCATCGACAACCAGAATTTTATCTTTTTTGACAGTTTTAGTTAAACACATGGCTAAATAAAAAAAGAAGTGCTTGGCTATCCCTCGCAAATCTAGTAATAGCTTACTTCACCAGCACTAAGATTATAAGGATTCATATTTTCGTTTAAAGTTTCCTAACTTTCTTAAGTAATTACACTGAAGCTTCGTTTAATAAATGTATTAACATACTATTGTCTTAACAAATATCTTAGCCGTCTGGTTATCCAAGCAATATCTGTGTCTGGGTTTTAGGGTGAGGTAGTTTAGTCTCTTTTATCAATAAGGGGAAAAGGTAAAAACCTCGCAAGAAAGTGGGCGAAATAATCTTTGTATCGCAAGGTAGGTTGAAACCCCACCCCTAGTGTCAGGCTTAGTTTAATTGCGAACTTGTACTGAGCGTAGCCGAAGTATTGCGAATTGGCTTCATGTACATCATCGGTAGCCACCGCAAGGGCAACTATTTAATGCCACTCACTCTTGCTTGCTAGCGGATTTTCAATGAAAAATTGTTTACCATGAAACATCTATCCTCAGGTTAATGTATAAAAATATTTTTTGATTGACTTGACTTATTATTGTCATATCGAAACTCTTGCTTTAGAAAAACTTACGAGATAAGGTTATTTATCTCTAATGGTAGATGAAGTTAAGGGAACAATACCAACTACATTGCTTTTTGTATAAGATCCCGGATAGAAGAACGAGATTATTTTAATCTGTACTTTAGATAGATAACAGTAAAGTTAAGCAACTATGAATGAAATCAAGATCCTCGTGATTGAAGATCACAACCTTACGAGAATCGGCTTACGGGCGGCCTTACAAACCCAGCCAGAGTTTAACATTGTTGGTGAAGCAGCCAATGCAGCCGAGGGCATCAAGCTTCTGAAAACTCTCAAGCCGGATGTTGCTACTATTGACATCGGTTTGCCTGACATGGATGGTATTGAGCTAACACGCACATTTAGGCAATATCAAGCAGAGAATGAAGATTATACCACAAAACTGCTAATTTTAACCATGCAAAACAGCGAACAGGCAGTTTTAGCAGCATTTGCAGCAGGTGCAGATTCTTATTGCATGAAGGATATCGAAACTGAGAGACTAGTTGAAGCTGTGCGAACAACTTATGCAGGTAGCTCATGGATCGATCCAGCGATCGCAGACCTTGTACTACAACAAATACGTCAAGATTTCCCCGATGGTAGCAGAGGCGCATCTGGAAAAAGAGTCTTGATTGAAGGTATTGACCCAGATGTTGAGAAAAGTATAGTCACCTATCCTTTAACTCATAGGGAGATGGATGTTTTAGAGTTGATTGTCGCCGGGTGTGACAATGCAGAAATTGCTAAAAGGCTCTATTTAACAGTCGGTACTGTAAAAACTCATGTTCGAGGTATTCTCAATAAACTCTGTGTTGCTGACCGGACACAGGCTGCCGTCCGTGCTTTGCGGGCTGGATTAGTACCGTAAGCAACTAAGTAGCGATCGTGAACTGCTTACAACACATGAAAATCTTTCTTCCCCACTCCCCAGTACAGACGCGATTAATCGCGTCTCTCCCGCTCCCCATTTTCAAATCAATTATTTTTTAGTCAAAGCGGTTAACTGGAACAAATAAATATTTATGAAGGAACTGTTACCAAGTTTTAGTACAATGACACCATCCCAAATAAGTATTTTTTCTCATATACATGATAGCGGATCAATTTCCCTGGCTTACCGCGATTGTCTTGCTGCCACTCGTTGCTTCCCTGCTCATCCCTGTGCTGCCTGATAAAGATGGTAAGCGCGTTCGATGGTATGCATTAGGTATAGGTATCGCAGACTTCGCCTTGATGTGCTACGCCTTTTGGAAGCATTACGATGTCAGCAATGCTAGTTTTCAAATGGTGGAAAATTATGCCTGGATGCCTCAGTTGGGTCTTAACTGGGCAGTATCGGTCGATGGACTTTCAGCGCCACTTGTGCTGCTAGCAGGATTTGTCACCACACTCTCGATTTTTTCGGCCTGGCAAGTTGATCACCGACACCGCCTTTTCTATTTTTTAATGCTGGTGCTGTATTCCGCACAGGTAGGGGTGTTCGTTGCTAAAGACTTGCTGCTATTTTTCATTATGTGGGAAGTAGAGTTGATACCCGTCTACCTACTAGTCTGTATTTGGGGTGGGCAAAGGCGACGTTATGCGGCTACCAAATTTTTGTTGTATACCGCAGCAGCTTCTATATTTATTTTGGTGGCAGCCCTGGCAATGGGACTATACGGCGACGGTGATATGACATTTGATATAACCGCCCTCGCCAGGAAGGAATATCCCCTTGGACTACAGCTGCTACTTTATGCAGGGTTGCTGATTGCATTTGGTGTCAAGCTTGCTGTTTTCCCGATGCATACCTGGTTGCCTGATGCCCACGGCGAAGCATCATCTCCTGTATCGATGATTTTGGCTGGAGTATTGCTAAAGATGGGCGGATACGGACTGATTCGCCTGAATCTTGAGTTGCTTCCCGATGCACACATTTACTTTGCGCCAGTCCTAGCAATTTTGGGTGTTGTCAACATTATCTATGGTGCATTGAACTCCTTTGCTCAGACGAATATGAAGCGGCGTTTAGCTTATTCGTCGATTTCTCACATGGGGTTTGTGCTGCTTGGGATTGCGTCGTTCACTGATTTGGGAATCAACGGCGCGATGTTACAGATGATTTCGCATGGTTTGATTGCATCGGTGCTGTTCTTTTTAGCAGGTGTTACTTACGATCGCACCCACACAATGGTAATGAAAGATATGGGCGGTATTGGTCAAGCCATGCCCAAAGTCTTTGCCCTGTTTACAATTGGAGCAATGGCATCCCTAGCACTTCCCGGTATGAGTGGCTTCGCTGGCGAACTATCGGTATTCGTTGGGATGACAAGCAGTGACGTTTACAGTTCAACTTTCTGCACCGTAACAGTTTTTCTCGCCGCCGTTGGAGTCATCCTCACACCTATCTATCTACTTTCCATGCTGCGAGAGGTATTTTATGGTAAAGGTGCAGCACTCATCTGCGACATTAATAATGCAAATTCGGAAAATCAAGAAGATGAGGGAACAGTTTGTTTTGGTACAGATTGCTTAGTACCAGAAGAAGCAGTCTACGACGATGCTAGACCGCGTGAGGTGTTTATCGCTGCCTGTTTTCTGCTGATGATTATTGGCATTGGTTTCTATCCCAAAATGGCGATGCAGATGTACGACGTGAAGACCGTTGCAGTCAATGCTAATCTTCGTCAGTCTTATGCCATAGTCTCGCAAACAAATCCCCAGATTTATGCTCATAGATTCTTGGTTCCGCAAATTTCCGAGGTTGAGATAGCGCCCGTTTTGGGAACTTTGAAGTAAGCTTTTTGACCAATAAATTTGTCGAAAAGAGCCAATGCTAACTTCAAAAACTTCTAAGTATCTTTCTGAGGAAGAACAGAGTATTGATAGCCTATCTACAGCGATAGGCTATCAATCCCAAATCATTCTTACGATGCCCAACATATTTTTTCTGGAAAAGCTCCTTTTTTCCAATGTTGCCAAACCTTTACTGCTGCTCGTTGAAAAAATGCCTGCGAGTTTTGCTCTGGTGTTTCTTGAAGTTCTTTAACTTCTCCACTCAATTTATCTATCCACAAAGAGCCGAGACGATCTTCATGTGGACCAAAGCGGTAAATAACGCCGGTCTCATCCTCCTTTTCTTTTAGAATCAATACGTAAAAAGCCATAAAAGATTAATGTGGTCTGTAAAAGTTGGATACTTCAGTTTTAACTCATTTGAGTTATGCTCATGTTACTGGAGGACTCCACAAACGACCAGAGCGTTCAGTAGCATCATGAGCTGTACGGTAGTTAGTATGGAAAATGCCTTCAAACCTCGACTCAAAGTATTCATGTTCCAGTAGTCTCAAATCTTCAGGGTTAAAATTACCTCGCTGTAACCTAATCCAGGCATCTGCTATATCTGGATCAGGACTAAAGCGGTTAAATCCGAGATCGTAATCCAACTGGTGTTCATCATAAAATAAATGTTTTTTGATCCGTCGAATGCGAAACTCTGCCCATCCAGTATTATGTGCAATCTCTGCTACATCGTCAGCATCACGAATAGCATCATACGCCTCAGGAGCATACTCAAGAAAGCGCTTTAAATATTCCATTTATTACAGCTATTTTCAGGTAAATAGACCACGCGGTAGGGGTAAAGCGCATTGCTCATTGGTGTCAACTTAAGCTAAAAATCGCTTATCTGTTGGCTTCCACGCCCGCCCAGAAATGAATTTCAGCGGCTCCTAGCTAAAGTCTACTAAAGTAGACTAAAAATTTTTCGGATTATTTAGTCATCAAAAGATGACTTTCGCTATTAGCAAGGAACTGAAGTTCCTTGCGGGACATGGCTTTTACGTTAAGTTGACACGTATGAGCAATGCGCTTTACCCCTACAACAGATGTGGTTCAAATACATGAAAACTGCTGTAAATTAGTTAATATAAATAGTCAATATATCAGGACTTACGCAAAAACTCTCTGCAACTTTTATTCCTTCTCCTGTCGGAGACGCCAAGGGCGAACGCGTCCTTCGTGCCTTTGCGGTTCGTTATTCCGTGACTCATGCGTAAGTCCTATATAGGAATCGTATTTGATTTTTGAAATTATCTACGTAGGCGGGGAGTGGGGAGTAGGGAATAGGGAATAGGGAATTAGGCTTTTCGAGTTGTCCCGAGCTTTTTCAGAAATCAAATATTAGTCCTATATATTAACCAAAAATAACATGATTTTTCAATTATTACAGCGCTTTTCAAGTAATTGAACTACACCACTCCCTACTCCCCGTCTCATCTGTGGTCTAAATACCTGAAAAATGCTGTAAATAAAAAAATATATTAATAAAATGTAAACACTCAGATGGTTATGCAAACTACCACAACAGATAATTAGCATTACTAGTAAACAAATCAACCCTTTACATGAGATGCTTGTTGATGATTAGTGAGTTTTGCCAATGTCTGTTGTTTCTGCTATCACTGTTATCGTTCCCGCCACAACTGCGAATTTGGGGCCTGGTTTTGATTGTATCGGTGCAGCATTAAAGTTGTACAACGAGTTCAAGTTCACTCGCCAAGAAGGTGGACTAACTATTCATGTCACTGGTACCGAAGCCCAACGAGTACAAACTGATGAAAGTAATCTCCTCTACCAAGCGTTTGTCAAGTTCTATCAATATATAGAGCAGACACCGCCAACTGTGAAAATAGAGATTAAGTTAGGTGTTCCGTTGGCGAGGGGTTTGGGTAGTTCTGCGACAGCAATTGTTGGTGGCTTGGTTGCTGCTAATCAACTGGAAGGTACGCCTATGAGTCAGTCGCAGGTGATGGAGTTAGCGATCGCAATGGAAGGACATCCTGATAATGTAGTTCCAGCTTTGTTGGGAGGATGTCGTCTCGCTGCTAGCAGTGGCGCAGCTTGGGAAATTTGTGATGTTCCCTGGCATCAAGATATTGTACCAGTTGTAGCTATTCCTAATTTTGAACTTTCTACTTCAGAGGCGCGGGGCGTTCTCCCAACTCAAGTGAGTCGCGCCGATGCGATTTTCAATACAGCACATTTGGGGTTATTGTTGCGCGGCTTGGAAACTGGTAACGGACAATGGTTAAAGACAGCTTTACAAGATAGATTGCATCAGCCCTATCGCAAAGCTTTAATTCCTGGTTATGATGCTCTCAACATAGCAGCTATTAGTGCTGGTGCTTATGGTATGGTAATTAGTGGTGCGGGGCCGACACTGTTAGCTTTGGCGAATAAATTACACTCAAAGGCAGTGGAGGCGGCTATGTTAGCTGCTTGGCAAGAAAAAGGAATTACAGCCGAGGTGCAATCGCTTTCTCTCGATACCCAAGGCGCAAAAAGCTTTTAATATTTTACTCAGCACTTAAAAACTCGATTTATGGAGCAAATTCAGGCTGAAATGGCGGCGCTTAACTCTCAAATTCAGATTCTTTTAGAAGAACGCGCTGCACTCACTATTAATAATAATGTCATCTCTGGCGACAATGATTCACCCCAGGCAATGGTTGAAGCCTACCGCCGTCAAGCCAGAGAAAATGCCCAATTATCAGTTGAACTCCAAGGCATAGATGCAGCGATCGCAGCCCTGGAAGCCCAGATAAAACAAAAACAAAGTAAATTAGTGCGATCGCAAGGTGAATCAAAACAACTTATTCTACAGCAGCAGCTAGAAGAAGCGAAAGAAGTCGCACAGGTTCATGCTCAACGCATTAATCAACTGGCGGCAGAACTAGCCGCAGAAGTCCGTTTTCTTAAGGCTTGTGCTAATCAACTGAGTCCAATGTATTGGCAGATTTATTACAAGCCCTTCATCACTGGCTTCAAGACAATCTCCGTTCCTTATGTCCGCTCAGATGGGGAAGTGTGGACAATTGTCAACCGGATTGTTTAATGCTTTAGCCGCAAGCACTAAGCTAGAACACATCTAATTTGCATCAGGACTTACGCATTGACAGAAGCAATTAAATATGGATATGGATTTTCAGGCATTCAAGTTTGATTTTTTCACCATTAGCCAGCGATGCCTGCGGCGGGCTGCGCCTACGCTACTGATAATTAAGCTAGTAGCCAATAGCCTGAAACAACGGATCTTCGTTGATACACATGATAGTCATTTTGTACAGTGCGTAAGTCCTAGATTAGTCATTGCGAGCGGAACGCAGTCAAGCGTTGCAATCCCAGTCTTGACGAGATTGCAACTCTAAGAGACGCACTCGCGTTCGCAACGCTTGCAATGACGAAAGTACGTTGCCTTTGCGTAATATCATGTCCGGCTAAATACTTGTCATTACGAACGCAGCGATAGCGGAGTGAAGTAATCGCAGAGTCAAAGGGAATTGCTTCGCTCCACTTCGTTGCACTCGCAATGACATATCATAAGCAATTTGCCGGACATGATATAAGTCCTGTTCCCATTAAAGGGACTGCAACTAAATTCTAAATATGAGGGGAATAAAGGGGTGGTTACGAAACCACCCCTAAAATTTTGGCTTTTTGGAGAGGTAATCAGGTGCGTAGGCGTAGCCCGCCATAGGCATCGCTTGTATTTCCCGAGCTAGAAATAAAACTAAATAGCAGAAGAATAGGCTTCATCCACCTTGAGAGTTGTGCCTGTGATAAACTTGGCATCATCAGAAATCAGAAAAGCAATTATTTTAGCAAACTCTGCATAGGTAGTAGGACGACCAAACATCAAATCCGAAGGCACATTCCATCCCTCTAACTCTGCCATTGAATCTGCAACAAAAAAAGGCGCTACGGAAACCATGCGAATTCTATCTGCTTTGTAACGCTTGGCATAAAGTTTTGTAAATCCTTCCATTGCGGCGCGGAGTGTACCGCTAAAGGGTGTCCCTAATTCTGGTTCATGGGAGTCACACGCAGAAATATTCACGATGACACCGCCTCCTGAATATCGCATTGCTTCTGTAACTAATCTAGCGATGCGGACAACACTCAAAAACAGCATTTCAAAGTTTTCTATCCACATTTCATCAGAAATAGATAGCAAATCTGGTCGAGGTGGATCTCCAAAACTATTTACCACTGCATCAATACGACCGAATTGAGCTAAAGTCGTCTCTACCAATCGCTGTAAGTCTTGAAAATTGGTAATTGATCCTTGAGTAGCAATACCGCCCAACTCATCTGCTAAATCCAGAATATCAGGCGATCGCGCCATCAGTGAAACCCTATAACCCCGCGCTGCTAACTCTCGCGCACAACCTGCGCCAATCCCCCGACTAGCAGCCGTAATAATCGCTACTTTCTGTGAATTCATACAAGTAATTTTACTGCATACTTAGACTTTCATAGATTTTCATGAGTTAATCCACATTCCGCCCTAGAGTGTAAAGGGATTATAGTTAAAGCAGGTGAAGTAGCCACAAAGCAATTATGACCATTAACTTACCTATAGCCACAGAAATTATACCAATAGTCTTGCAATTGCAACCTGCGATCGCACTAACTGACGACCAGTTTTATGAATTTTGTCAGCTAAACAGTGATTTTCGCATTGAACGTAATGCTACGGGAGAATTAGTGATTATGCCTCCTACTGGTTCGGAAACTGATCAACATAACTTTGATATTATTGTTCAGTTGGGTATTTGGACAAAGCAAGATGGTACAGGTGTAGGGTTTGGTTCCAGTGGTGGGTTTACTTTGCCTAATGGTGCGGTGCGTTCTCCAGATGCGGCGTGGATAAAACGCGATCGCTGGGAAGCGATACCAGAGGAACTGCGAAAAAAATTTGCACCGATTTGTCCTGAGTTTGTGATTGAATTGCGTTCTGAGAGTGATAACTTACGAATTTTGCAAGACAAGATGCAAGAGTATATTGATAATGGCACTCAACTTGGTTGGTTAATTGATAGAAAACAACGCCGAGTTTTTATTTATCGTCCTAATATTGCGGTTGAGGTATTGGATAATCCAAAGACGCTTAATGGTGAACCTTTGCTAGCTGGATTTGTTTTGGATTTAAGTCAGATTTGGTAAGGAAGAAATACAAATGTTAGGAATCTATGGCGGCGAAAGACATATTCCATGATGTAGTAAGACGCGCTTTAGAGAAAGAGGGTTGGCTCATCACTAATGACCCGCTTTTCCTCCGTTTTGGTGGTTTGGATATGTATATCGACCTCGGTGCAGAGAAAGTTTTAGCAGCTGAACGAAATCAAGAAAAAATTGCAGTTGAAGTTAAAAGCTTTGTTGCTCCATCTACTACAACTGAATTTAGTACTGCTTTAGTAGGTTGGGTTAAGCAAAGCGCAACCCAACAAAGCCCCGGAAATGTTGGGTTTCGTTCCTCAAACGCCACTTGCTTCAAGTCGGGAAACCCGCCCAACGCAGTGGCTCCCCAACCTACACAGTTTAAGGTTTTTAGCGTTAACTGAACTGTATTGCTCTATCACCCACCAAATCTGACTCTTTCACCTGATACTTGAGAATTTCTGGGATAAGTAGTGAAGGGTTATGATGCTTTGCGATCGCGCTAGTATGAATCCCCAGTAAGTTAGTACTCGTCATCTCTGAGAATAAAGCCGGATTCTTTATTGAGAAATCCTGCAAGCTGCTTAATCAGCCCCCGAAGACGGTTAAATTTGTGTTCAACGAGTTTGTCAGTAGCATTGTGCCTGTATTCTGCAAAAAATTTTTTCTCTGTATACTCAGTCAGATGCACATCTAACTTTTTTTCATTGACATATAACCTATCAGAAAAATTGTCTTTTAGAGAATCAATGGCTGTTAATAAATTAGTTTGTACATTGCTGATTCTAGCATTAATGCTAGCTTCTATTTGAGCTAGTCGATAGATACCAGCAATTAACATAAACATCAGAGAAACAACAGTGAAAGCATTGTTAATATCAATTTTCATTTTTTAAAGAGCATCAATTTTAGATTGAATTTGACTTAATTGTGATTGAATTAAGCTTAACGATTGAGTATTCGTATCAATTTCATCACCTGAATATTTCCAAGCCTCAACATACATCTGGCTATGCCACTTAGGAATTCTAATCTCCGCAATAAAAGGCAGTAATCCCAAATCGGGAAATTTAATTAAAGTCAACTCTCTTAAGCCGCATCCTTGACTAAAAGCGTCCACGCTTGCCATAAATTCAGAAGTAGACGATGGAAGTGTAAGCAGTTTCATGTGTACTTTAGCGGCAAATCTCCAATGAGATTTCGCTAGATCATTGCGAAATCCAAACATCATTAGATAGCTATTGCAAATAATCGAAATAGGGGGAATAGGGATATAACTAGTTTTGGGTCCAGGGGTCGCTATATAAGTTTGTCGTCGTACCAAATCCCAATTGAGAGAATCATTAATCCCACTCACACATTTATTAATCCCGCAGCGCTCAGATTTTGCTCAAGATTTAGACAATAAACATCCATCTCTACCTCGCACATCTCCAGAATATCCATGTACTCTTCTATTGTTATCTGCCCATTACAAAAGCATGTCAATCCTAAATGTGCGGCTTCTTCTTGCTCTAGCCTTAGTGCAATTTCATCCTCAGTCATTTGAGGATATAGGGGAATTTCTACCCCTATAACTTTTTCAATCATTAGCGGTAAATTTCGGGTGTAAAGGAAACTGAACGGTTAGTGTTGGTTTTTACCTTAGTGGCAATAGCTTCTTTCACATCTTTAAATCCTTTAGCAGTTTCACCAACACCAAAACCGATAGGGTAGCTATATGAGTTACCACCCTTTGTTTTGTATTTTTGTCCGGTCAACTTACTAGTTTTTGTAATTGTTGTTGTTCCAGATACTCGAATCACAGCCTTAGCTGCAACAAATCCTACTAATTCAACAGCCGCAGCAACATCTGCCGGAGCTTTTGAAATGTTCGCATCAGCAACAGCAATGCCAGCTGCTGCAAAACCAGTCTCAGATCGCTGAGAAAGATAAGTTTTTACCTTTGGAGCCGTGTTAACTGGTGTCGCAAACGGCACAAGAGAGTAAAGCAAAAGCTTTCCTGGCTCGCTGCCTTCTGCCCTATCTCCATACTCAACAGACTTTTTGCCTGATTGAACTGCCTGAAAAAATCCTAGTGCTGAGGTATCTGCTAAATCCACAGCGTCGCCAGTCCCACTAAGCGGGCGAAGTAATTTTAAAGCAGATTTCAAATTGTTAAATCTTTTAGCCATCAGTGCTTTAAATGAATTAGTTGATACAACCTTTTCTAGCACTGATTTTCAGGCTTTTATTTGGCACCGACTACTATACCCGCATTTCTCACAAACTCAGAGAACCCGGGGGGCAAAAACTGCTAGAATGTATATATAATAAGCACTTCAGCTATTTTGAAATATGACTCGACCCGCAACGCGATCGATACCAAAGGAGTTCAGA